>CBDUUA010000007.1:0-16182 GCA_965370135.1 uncultured Cellvibrionales bacterium | reverse complement strand
CCTATTCTGATGGTGGTACATAGCCTTCGGCGTGATCGGTCGCCTCGTTATTGAAGAATTTATCCATCTGCTCCCCCAGATAGGCCCGGGACTTGGGCTCCCGCACATTGAGGCGGTATTCATTGATCAGCATGGTTTGCAGGGAGAGCCATTCGCCCCAGGCTTTTTTGGATACGGTTTCATAGACTTGCAGGCCCTTGGGGCCGGGATAGGGCGGCGCTTCAAGGCCTTCAAGTTGTTGCTGGTATTTCTTGCAGATGACGCTTCGGGACATGGGGTTTCCTCAATCAGGGCTCGCAGGGCAAGCAGGGAGCGGACGACAGGCGCTCCATCAGTTTTTTCATCGGCGCAGCCAGACCAACGGCCTGGGGTTGGCGCCTGTTATACCAAAGCGCACGCCCGGCTTCCATGGTCTGGTGGTTATTGAGCTGCACCCGTAGGTGCAGGGGCTGAATATCGAGATGATAGTGACTAAAGCTGTGGCGGTAGCTCTGCCAGTGTTCAGCGGCCAGTAAGTCGGCGCCGAGGGTATCGCGGCAGAAGTGTTCCGGTTCGATGTCTTGCGCCACTTCCGGGAAAATCCACAGGCCACTCCAGATGCCGCTGGGCGGGCGTTTATGCAGCAGGATTTCACCCCGCTGGTTTTCGATGATGAGCATGTGGGTGCAGCGCACCGGCAGGATCTTGCGGGGCTTTTTCCCGGGATAGCGTTCGATTTCATCTTGTTGTCGGGCCAGGCAGCGGCTCGATAGCGGGCATTGCTCGCAGCGGGGTTTGCTGCGGGTGCAAACTGTGGCGCCCAGATCCATCATCCCCTGGGTGTAGTCCTGTACCCGCTCTATCGGCGTGTGTTGTTCGGCCAGGGCCCAGAGCTGTTTTTGCACCGGGCCCTGGCCGGGATAGCCGTCTACCGCGAAAAAGCGAGCCAGCACCCGTTTGACATTGCCGTCCAGAATTGGAGCGCCCTGGCGGTAGGCAATGGCGGCGATGGCGCCGGCAGTAGAGCGACCGATGCCCGGTAGTTGCTGCAGTCGTTCAACCTCGCTGGGAAATATTCCCCGATGGTGTTCAGTGATGCGACGTGCAGTTTCATGCAGGTTGCGGGCGCGGGAGTAATAACCCAGTCCGGTCCAGAGGTGGAGCACTTCATCCTGCTCGGCACTGGCGAGGGCGCTAACTTCCCCAAAGCGCTGCATAAAGCGCTCGAAATAGGGGATCACGGTTTTGACCTGGGTCTGCTGCAACATGATTTCGGATACCCAAACCCGGTAGGGGTTGATGTCCTGCTGCCAGGGCAGATCCTTGCGGCCGTGGCGGTCAAACCAGGCCAGCAGGGCGTGTTGAAATTGCGCAGGCGTCATCTGCCGAGGAAGCGGCCCAATGCATCGTTGATGGCATCCGATGCCCTGCCCTTGAGTTCTTCCTCGGCCATCTTCTGGATGATCTCGTTGATGCGTTCCTCATCGATGCCGCAGAGCTTGGCGGGGTCATCATCCAGTGAGCCCTTGCAGCGCAGCGGCCAGTAAATGTCTTTGTAGCGTTTATTGACCTCGCAGGCGGGGTCGATTTCTTCCAGTTTACCGCTGATCCTGATACCCAGGCGGTAGTCCACGCTGTTGTCGAGCAGGCCAATGCTGCCGCTACCCTTGGCGGTGGCGTTGCTGAGCCCGGCGGTGAAAGCGGTATTGGTGAGGCGTCCATTGCCGAACTGCAGGGAGCCATTCATATTTTCCAGTATAGTGTCGGGCCCAAAAGCGCTGCTCAAGCGCTTGCTGTTGATCAGGGCAATGGTCTGGCAGACGGTTTTCTCCAGGTTCATCTGCCGCAGTACGCCATTGCTGAGGCTGAACTTCGCAGGCCCCTTGAGGCTTTGCATCAGGGCTTGTTGCGCATTGCCCCGGGCGCTCAACTGGCCGTCAAAATCGAATTTGCCCTCGACCCAATCGATGTCGCTGGTGGCGTTTAGCAGTGGGCCGAGTTGAACCTTAGAGATCGCACCATTGAATTTCCATTGTGGTTGGCTGGGGCGCACGTCCACCGAGACGACAAAATCAGTGCTGCCCTGGTAGAGTTTTGCGGTTAGCTGCGACAGCTTGACCAGTCCCTTGTTTGCGCTGACCTTCATCGCTATATTGGTCAGTTCTGCCCCCGAGGCGATAAGCTTGCCGATATTGAGGCTGGCCTTCAGGTTCAGCGCCTTGACCGTATCAACCGGGAGCAGGGGCAGCGGGGTGACGACCTGGTCGCCCGCCACGGTCTTGGCCCCGGGCTTGGCGTCCGACTCGGGCACAATCACCTGGTAGTCATCGAGATTGATCTGGTCGATCTTCAGCTTGACCACCAGAGCCTGTCGCTTGAGGTCGGTGATTGCAACGGAACCGTTGAGCTGGGTCTGGTCCAGCGCGATATTGAGATTGTTGAGTCGGGCGCTATTGCCGCTATATTCCATATCGCTGGCGAAGCGCAGTTGGGTGAAGGCATCATCGTGGGCGAATTCAGGCAGCGTTTGCTGCAAGGTCTCGGCCAACTGCCGGGGGTTGAAGCGCTCGCTTTGCAGGTTCGCCACCACCCTGGGCTCGCCGCTCAACTGGCTGATATCGACCGCGCCGGATAGCTTTAATTGCTCCAGCTGGATCTGCAGGTTCTGCAGTGTGGCGTTATCTTTCTGCAGGTCGACCCGGGCGTCGGTGGCGAGTTTAATGCCCAGGGGAATATTGGAGGTGGGCTCGCCCTTGATGTTGATGGTGGCCTTGGTGCTTTGCAGCTCCAGTATTTGTGCCTGCATGTCGCCGCTGATCTGGGTGTCCAGCTTGAAGTCCAGCTCGAGCTGGGGCGCGCTGGTATTGACCTTGAAGTGAATGCTGGCCGGAAAGCTGTCGCCGGACAAATTTACGCCCTCGCTATCCAGGCTGAACTCACTGAGTCGGTAGCTCTCGCCGCTCTTCAAGTCGGAATAGTTGATCTCGGTGTCGGCGATGTGGAGCTGGGAAATAGCCAGGGTCATGGCGCTGGCCTCGCCGCCTTTAGACTCGTCCTGGGTCGGTGCTTCGGCGGTGGCCGGATCGGCATCGCTGGTGCTTAGGTTCTCCCAGTTGCCGACGCCGTCAGTGCCGCGTTCGAGGTTCAGGCGCAGGCCGTTGAGGGTGATTTCACCGACATTGATTTGGCCGCTGAATAGTGGCATGAAGTCTACGCCGAGTTTCAAGGTGTCAATAGAGGCCAGTGCCTGTTGCTCGTCCCTTGGGGTAAAGCGCAGTTGCTCTACCGAGACGCCCAGTTGCGGGAACAGTGACAGACCCAGTGCGCCGTCGATAAGTAGCTCGCCGCCGGTGGTCTGGTGGGCTATCTTGGCCAACTCTGCTTTGAGTGTGTCTTCATCCAGCAGCGCCATCAGAATGCCGGCGCCGATACCGATGAGAATAATTACGCCGACAACGGCCATTGCCAACCATTTGAACACCTTAGCCATCGAGTTTCTCCCGTGTTTGAATCAGGGCGCCTATGTTAACCTAGATTCTGCAGTTGAATGCTGCATTTCGAATCAAGGCTTTGAATTGGCAAACAAATTTCATCATTGTGCCTGCACCCATTGGGTGAATGGAAAACCGCTGCATGGTTTCTCGAAAAATCCCAGCATGCCAGGTCTTCGTTATCGCTCTTGGCAAGGGTATGGGCCATTACCTGCGAGCGATGCCTCGCCTGGCAAGCCGGGATTTCCCGATAATTCCATGCCCAACTGCGGATTCCAGGCTCAAGCGAGCTGAGGGCCAATGTCAGATGTTATCCGCTGTTGAATCACCTATAATCGCGTCCTTTTAGGCGCACTACACCCTTTACACCCTTTACATCCTTTATATGAAGAGCATGGAGTAGATTATGGCGGATCGGCTGGCCAGGGTTACCAGAGATACCCTGGAAACCCAGATCGCGGTTGAGTTGAATCTGGACGGTACCGGCGTGGCCGAGTTCGACACCGGCGTGCCGTTTCTCGATCACATGCTGGACCAGGTTGCCCGGCATGGCCTGATCGATATCAGCATCAAGGCCACTGGCGACCACCATATCGACGACCATCACACGGTCGAGGATATCGGCATTACCCTGGGCCAGGCCGTTGACCAGGCGCTTGGCGATAAAAAAGGTATATATCGCTATGGCCATGCCTATGTGCCCCTGGACGAGGCCCTGTCACGGGTAGTCATCGATTTTTCCGGGCGCCCGGGGCTGGTGATGAACTGCGAATTTACCCGGGCTCGGGTGGGCAACTTCGATGTGGATTTGTTCGGCGAATTTTTCCAGGGCTTTGTCAATCACGCGCGGGTGACCCTGCATCTCGACAACTTGCGCGGCAGCAACAGCCATCACCAGGCCGAGACCTTGTTCAAGGCCTTTGGCCGCGCCTTGCGCATGGCGCTGAGCCGGGATGAGCGCATGGCAGGCGCCACTCCCAGCACCAAGGGTAGCCTGTGACGGCGCCGGCTTCCGTTGCCGTAATCGACTATGGCATGGGCAATTTACATTCCGTAGCCAAGGCGCTGGAGCATGTTGCACCGGCACTGGAGGTTCGGGTCACCAGTGACGCCGAGGCCATCCTCTCCGCCGATCGGGTGATCCTGCCCGGGGTCGGGGCAATACGGGACTGCATGGCTGAGATTCGCCGGCTCAATATCGACAGTGTGGTGGCGGCGGTGATTGATGCCGGCCAGCCCCTGCTCGGTATCTGTGTCGGCTTGCAGGCACTGGTCGACCACAGCGAGGAAAATAGTGGTATCGATTGCCTGGGGCTGATGCCGGGGCGGGTGCGCTTTTTTGGCAAGGATTTGTGCGACCGCGAGGGTCGGCGCCTGAAGGTGCCCCATATGGGCTGGAACCAGGTGGTTCAAAAAGAGCACCCCATGTGGCGGCATATCCCCCAGCACAGCCGCTTCTATTTTGTGCACAGTTACTATGTGCAGGAAGACGATCCCGGCCTGGTCGCCGGTAGCTGCCGCTACGGATTGGAGTTTACCGCGGCGCTGGGTCGCGACAATGTGTTCGCGGTGCAGTTTCATCCGGAAAAAAGCCATACCCCCGGGCTGCAGTTGTTGAGCAATTTCCTGACCTGGGACGGTCGCTCGCCGTCCTCCTGAGCGAGACTTTAATTATGCTGATTATCCCCGCCATCGACCTCAAGGATGGCCAGTGTGTGCGCTTGCGGCAAGGGCGTATGGAGGATTCGACGGTGTTTTCCGATGATCCGGTGGCCATGGCTGCGCGCTGGGTAGGGGCTGGCTGCCGGCGACTGCACCTGGTCGACCTCAATGGCGCGTTTGCCGGTGAGCCGGTCAATGGTGAGGTGGTGGCTGCAATTGCCGCGGCCTGGCCCGAGCTGCCGATTCAAATTGGCGGAGGCATTCGCGCCCTGGAGACCATCGAGCGCTACCTCGAAGCCGGTGTCAGCAGCGTGATTATTGGCACCAAAGCCGTAGAAGAGCCAAAATTTGTAGCCGAGGCTTGCCGGGAATTCGCCGGTCACATCATTGTCGGCCTCGATGCCCGCGATGGCCTGGTAGCCACCGATGGCTGGGCCAAGGTATCCGGTATCCAGGCCTCGGAGCTGGCCAAGCGCTTCGACGATGATGGCGTCTCCGCTATTGTCTATACCGATATCAGCCGCGACGGCATGATGCAGGGCGTCAATGTCGAAGCGACGGTGGCCATGGCCGGAGCTTCCGCTATCCCGGTGATCGCCTCTGGCGGCATCACCGATATGAAAGATATAAAGGCCCTGGCCGCGGTGGCGGCTGTGGGTATTCTTGGAGCGATCACCGGGCGAGCTATCTATGAAGGGGCGCTGGATGTGGCCGAGGCCCAGCGTTGGTGTGACCAGGTCGTCGCCGAAGGAGAGTCGTAGTGGGGCTGGCCAAACGCATTATCCCCTGCCTGGATGTCGACAAGGGTCGGGTGGTCAAAGGGGTGCAGTTCGTCGACATTCGCGATGCGGGTGATCCGGTGGAAGTGGCCAAGCGCTACAACGAACAAGGCGCCGATGAAATTACCTTTCTCGATATTACCGCCAGCCACGAGCGGCGCGATACCATGGTGCACACGGTGGAGCGGATGGCCGCCGAAGTCTTCATCCCGCTGACCGTGGGTGGTGGCATCCGCACGGTGGAGGATATCCGCACCATGCTCAATGCCGGTGCCGACAAGGTCGCCATTAACACCGCCGCCATAGACAACCCGGAATTCGTGCGCCAGGCGGCCGAGCGCTTTGGCAGCCAGTGCATAGTGGTGGCTATCGACGCCAAGCAGGTCGATGAGCAGCCGCCGCGCTGGGAGATATTTACCCATGGGGGGCGGGAGCACACGGGTATTGATGCGCTTGCCTGGGCGCGGCAAATGGCTGATTTTGGTGCCGGGGAAATCCTGTTGACCAGCATGGATCGGGATGGCACCAAAGACGGTTTTGACCTGGCCTTGACCCGGGCGATTAGTGATGCGGTTGCGATTCCGGTGATTGCCTCGGGCGGCGTGGGCAATCTGCAGCACTTGGTGGACGGTGTGGTGCAGGGGCGGGCAGACGCGGTGCTGGCGGCCAGCATTTTTCATTTTGCCGAGTACAGTATCCCCGAGGCCAAGCGGTTTATGGCCGAGCAGGGGGTCGAGGTTCGCTTCCAGGAGTCTGCCGGGTTTAGGCGATCGTAGCGAGGGGCTTTTCTGCAGTAGATCAGCCCTAAGTTCGGCAGGCTCCTGGCGCTTGTTTAGAGCAGATCGCTGGTGGTGGCAAGCTGCTGGCTGGTGATCTTTCTCTGCTGGGTCAGGATATTGAGGCCCTTGAGCAGCGAGAGCGCTTCATAGAGTTGGTTGTCGCGCACTTGCAAATCATTCCCCGCATTGTTTTTGCGCTTGGCGCTGCCGTTTTCTCTATTGCCGTTGGCATTCTTCAGGTGACCGTTTAAATCAGCCTCGGTGATGCCGCCGGCCCGGGTGATCTTCTCAACTCTGGCTCGGTCTACCACGATATCCGGCTGGATGCCCTGGGCCTGGATGGATCGGCCACTGGGGGTGAAGTACAGCGCTGTAGTCAATTTGATGGCCTTTTTTTCAGAGATCGGCAGCACGGTCTGTACCGAGCCCTTGCCGAAACTGTCGGTGCCCATGATGATGGCGCGTTTATGATCTTGCAGGGCGCCGGCGACGATCTCCGAGGCAGACGCCGAGCCGCCGTTGATCAATACCACCAGTGGTGTGCCGTTGCTCAAGTCCCCTGGCCGCGCATAAAACTCCGTGCGTGAACTATCGAGTCGACCCTGGGTATAGACGATCATGCCGTTGTTCAGCAGGTTGTCGACCACGTCCACCGATGATTGCAGGATGCCGCCGGGATTGTCGCGCAAATCGACGACCAGGCCCTTGAGCGCCTGGTCCCCGGTTTGCAGTTTCTCTATTGCCCTGGCCATTTCCGCGCCGGTCTGGGACTGGAACTGGGCGATACGTAGATAACCGTAATCGGGTTCCAGCAGCTTGCTCTTGACGCTCATGATCTTGATGATGTCCCGGGTGACCACGATATCAAAGGGGTTGTTGGCGCCTTCCCGCACGATGGTGAGGGTGATGTCGCTACCGGTGGGGCCGCGCATCAGCTCGATCGCTTCACCGAGTGACATGCCTTTGACCGAGTGCTCATCCAGCTTGATGATAAGGTCGCCACTCTCGATGCCGGCGCGCTTGGCTGGGGTATCGTCGATGGGGGCGATGACGCGGACAGCGCCGTCTTCCATGCCGACTTCGAGGCCCAGGCCGCCAAATTCGCCGGTGGTATGCATTCGCAAGTCGCCGAAAGACTCGGCATCCAGGTAGGCAGAGTGGGGGTCGAGTCCCGCCAACATGCCGCGGATAGCGTTTTCGAGCAAGGTTTTATCGTCGATTTCTTCAACGTAATTGCGGCGAATATGGTCGAATACGTCGGTAAAAGTTCGTAACTCCTGAAGGGGGAGCTGACCTTGGGGGCTTTTGGCGATTTCTGCGCCGGCGCTCAAGGTGACCAGAAACAGCCAGGGAAGTAGTGCCAAACGGGCTCGGCGGGTCAAGTTTTGATGTGTCTGCAAGCTCATGGCTGGCCTCCACTGTCAACGGCGATGGTGTTCGATCATATCATAACAGTGTGATACGTCTCCCGGCTTGTGTGTGAATAATCACGAGCGGCACCAGCTCGCCGGATTCCTTGCTTTGCCCCTGTGCCTGATTTCGAAGTACAGCCCGGTCTGGCTGCGACCACCGCTATTGCCCATGGTGGCAATGGTTTCGCCAGCGTGGATCCAGTCGCCGGTTTCGTGTAACAGGCTCTGGTTGTGGCCATAGAGGCTCATGTAGCCGTCGCCGTGGTCGATGACAATAAGCAGGCCCTGGCCGCCAAGCCAATCTGCAAACACTACTCGGCCATGGTGTATCGCAGTGATGTTATTGCCCTCACTGCCACGAATTTCCACCCCCTGCCATTTCAGGCCGCCGTGCTGGCGTCGGCGGCCAAAGCGATTGACAATTTTGCCCCGGGCCGGCCATTTCATTTTACCTTTACGGCTGCCAAAGGGCTTTGCGTCCTCCGTGGAGGCAAAGCTGGCAGCGATGTCCTCGACGGTATTCAGCAGGGCCTCGAGGCGGGCCTGGTCTTTTTCGTGTTGTTGTAATTGGGCGCCCTTGCTTTTAATGGTTTGCGACAGGCTGGCGAGGGTTTGCTGGCGTGCCTGCTGCTGTTGTCTCAGGGTGCTTTTTTCGGTCGCCAATTGTTGGCCGGTTTGTTTCAGCGTCGCCGATTTTTCCACGATGGCAGGTTCCAGCGTGCCTAGCTCGCTTATGACATTATTGAATTGCTCTATTTCTCTCAGGCGGGCTTTATTGAAATAGTCGACATAGGTCATGGCGCGGGAGACTAGTGTGGGGTCTTCCTGGTTGAGCAAAACCTTCAGTGCTTGTTGCTGCCCAAGTTGGTAGGCGCTGCGCAGCTGTGCGGCGATTAGCACTTGCTGCTTATTCCGATCTTGCTCTAGCTGTCGACGTCGACTTCGCAGGGCTGTGAGTTCCTGCTCCAGTGAATCCTGCTTTTTGCGGTTGGCGCGAATGCGAGCGCTGAGCTCGCCGATGGCGACCTCATTTTTTTTCAGTTGCGCTTCCAGCGTGCTGTATTTACCACGATGCCGCCCCAGTTCGCGCTGCAAGGCCTCAATGGCCGACTCCAGGCGCTTCAGATCCTGTGGGCTGGCGTCTTGCTGGGCGGTGGCAGTAAGCGCAAACAATACCAGTAGCAAAAAACCCGCTTTTTTAAACACTGCTTTTTTCAACCTGGTTTACCGGGCAATGAATTTTTTACTATTGTAGTTCGATCAGGGAGTGACCACTCATTTCCGCTGGTTGCGGCAAGCCCAGCAAGGTCAGCATGGTGGGGGCGACATCGGATAATTTGCCACCTTGTTGTTGCATCGCAAGGGGTCGACTGCCGACATAAACAAAGGGCACTAATTCCGTGGTGTGTTGGGTATGCTTGATGCCGCTGTTGTCCAGCATCTGTTCGCAGTTGCCGTGGTCGGCGGTAATAAGACATTCTCCGTCCACCGCTTGCAGCGCGTCGATAATTCGCCGCAGGCTCTGGTCAATAGCTGCCGCCGCTTTCACTGCGGCATCAAAATTGCCGGTGTGCCCCACCATATCGCCGTTGGCGTAATTGCAGATAATGACATCGAATTGTTGGCTGCCAATTGCCGCTACCAGTTTGTCGGTAACTTCCGGTGCGCTCATTTCCGGTTGCAGGTCGTAGGTCGCCACTTTGGGTGAGTCTACCAGGGTGCGTTGCTCCCCCGGAAACAGTTGCTCTTGGCCGCCGCTAAAAAAGAAAGTGACGTGGGCATATTTTTCGGTCTCCGCAATGCGCAATTGGGTCATGCCGAGTTCGGAGAGATACTCGCCGAGGCTGTTCGGGAGGGGATCGACAGGGAATGCGCAGGCAGCCGCAATGTTCGCCGCATAGGGTGTGGTAGTGACGAAATCCGCTAGCTGAGGTGATGTTTGGCGGTCGAAGCCATCAAAATCCTGATCGACGAAAGCGTGACTCAACTCTCTGGCGCGATCAGAGCGAAAATTCATAAAAATGACAGTATCGCCATCTTTAACCCATGCGTCGGCTTGTCCCTCTGCCTGGATACGGGTGGCCACTACAAACTCGTCGTCTTCGCCGCGCTCATAGGCTGCCTCCAGGGCACTGATGGGATCGGCGGCGAGGTGAGGAGCTTCGCCCCGGGTGAGCAGGCGCCAGGCTTGTTCTACCCGATCCCAGCGCTGGTCCCTGTCCATGGCGTAATAGCGGCCCACGATAGAGGCAATACGCCCGCATTGCAGCTCAGTCAATTTTGCTTCGACCCGCTCTATGGAGGCTGTTGCACTGCGCGGTGGCGTGTCGCGGCCATCGAGAAAGCCGTGAACATACACTTTTTTACAGCCGCGGCCGGCAGCCAGTTCAATCATGGCCAACAGATGGTTCTCATGGCTGTGTACACCACCCGGGGACAGCAGACCCAGAATATGCACGGCGCCATCCCGGGCCATCGCTTTGTCTACCGCCTGGCAGTAGGCGGTATTGTCGAAGAACGAGCCATCTGCAATCGCCTTGTCGATCCGGGTGATGTTCTGGTAGATGACGCGGCCGGCGCCAAGACTCATATGACCGACCTCAGAGTTGCCCATTTGCCCTTTCGGCAGGCCTACATCCGGGCCGGAGCCGGATATCAGGGTTCTGGGTGCGCTGTTCCAGAGCGCATCCCAAGTGGGGGTGTCGCCGTGGTAAATGGCATTGAAGTCGGTGTGCTCACGGTAGCCCCAGCCATCGAGAATAACCAGTACCAGCGGTTTTTTGCGCGTGTTTGATGTCATTGATAGCTCACTGCCCAAGGTCGGAAGAGGGTCGAAGGGGCGCGCATTTTACCGTTAACTACCCAGTGGCGCTAGCGGCGTGCCGGATGCCCGGGCTGTACGGCCCGACTGGATTACACTGCGCGACCCCTTTATACTTGCGCCTCGCCGTTATCGGTACCTGCCTAAAGGTTGTTTTCATGGAGTTGTTTTTTCAGTTTGTCAGTGCCCAATGGTACTGGTTTGCCCTGTTATCCGCGCTGTTGGCTGCGCTGGCCTGGTGGGAGTCCCGCAAGGCCGGGCCGCAGGTAACGCCGCAACAATTGTCGCTGATGGTCAATAATGAAAATGCCCTGGTGCTGGATGTACGGTCGGATAAGGAGTACCGCCAGGGGCATATTGTCAATGCGCTCAATATTCCCGCCACCGGCTTCAACGATCGTATTAAGCAATTGGACAAGCACAGGGAGCGCCCGCTGGTGCTGGTGTGCAGCGTGGGCCAGCAGACGGGTAATGTCGCCAAACAGCTGCGCGCCGGGGGTTTTGAAAAAGTCTATCGCCTCTCGGGGGGCATGGCGGAGTGGTCCGGATCGCAGATGCCGGTGGTGAAAGGCTAGTGTCAGTTACCATGTATGGCACCGCCTGGTGCCCTTATTGTGTGCGCGCGCGGTGCCTGCTCGATGAGCGCGGTGTCAGTTACAAGGATATTCGGGTCGAGCAGCAACCGGAATTGCGGCAGCAGATGATGAACTTGAGCGGTCGCCGTACGGTGCCCCAGATCTGGATCGGCGATACCCATGTAGGCGGCTATACCGATCTGCTCGAGCTGGAACTCGATGGCCAGCTCGATCACATGTTGCAGCAGGCCTGCCAACCCTAATACACATTTTAACGAAAGAGGATTTAGTAATGGCTGATGAAAAACAAAGTGGCGCCGACGCAGGACAGCCCCAATTTGCCCTGCAGCGAATCTATATCAAGGATCTCTCCTTTGAGGCTCCCCAGGGGCACGAGGCCTTTCAGAAACAGTGGCGACCCCAGGTTCAGCTGGATCTGAATACGGCGACCAACAAGATTAAAGACAATAATTACGAAGTGGTTTTGACCCTGACCATTACCGCAAAGCAGGAAGATGAACCCGCGTTTTTGGTGGAGGTGCAGCAGGGCGGCATATTTGCCTGTGAAGGCTTTGATGCGCAACAGCTACACCAGGTGCTGAATATCATGTGCCCGAATATTTTGTTTCCCTATGCCAGGGAAACCGTAGATACCCTGGTAATCAAGGGCAGCTTCCCTCCGCTGATGATTGCGCCGGTCAATTTTGAAGCCCTGTATCAGCAGGCGCTGGCAAAGCAAGCCCAGGGCCAACCCGCAAACTAGCGCCCTGTCCCGGCCCGTCATCCCGGCAGTGTTCTGGCCGGGACCCATAGGCTTATACTTCACAGCCCTCCCTCAAACCCCTGTTGCCGCCAGGCTTCGTAGACCACGACCGATACGCTATTGGACAGGTTTATCGAGCGGCTGTTGGCCACCATGGGTATGCGCAGGACGCGCTCGGGGGGTAGCTGATCCAGAATTGCCGCCGGCAGTCCCCGGGTCTCAGGCCCAAACACGATGGCGTCGCCTGGGCGATATTGCCACTGTGTATAGGCATGCCTGCCCCTGGTGCTGGCGGCGAGTAGACGCGCGGGCTGTACCGTGCTCATGAATGTATTCCAGTCGGCATGCTGTTGCACCTCGGCCCATTCGTGATAATCCAAGCCGGCGCGGCGGCACTGTTTATCGCTCAGTTCGAAACCCAGGGGTTGAATCAGGTGCAGTCTCATGCCGGTATTGGCGCACAGGCGAATGATATTGCCGGTATTCGGCGGTATCTCCGGTTGATAGAGAACAATATCAAACATCACGGAATCCAGGCTCAATGCAGTGCATTGGCGGTGTTTTCCTTGTGATCTGCTTGCTCGACATCCGCGTCGGCATCCAGACCCAGCTCCTTGATTTTGCGGGTAAGCGTATTGCGCCCCCAGCCCAGCAAGTTGGCGGCATCGCGCCGGCGGCCCCGGGTATGACGCAGTGCTGCCTCAATCATAATGCGCTCAAAATCGGGAACGGCGCTGTCCAGCAGGCGCTCGGTGCCCAGCTCCAGTTGGTGATCCGCCCAGTCGCTAAGTTGTTGTTGCCAGCCCGACGCCACTGGCTCACCGTCGTCGGCCTGGCTCAGTTCCGGTGGCAGATCAGACAGCATAATCTCGCGGCCTGAGGCCATCACCGTCATCCAGCGGCAGCTGTTTTCGAGTTGGCGCACGTTGCCGGGCCAGTCCAGCCCAGTCAGAAAATCTTCTGCGCCGGCACTGAGTATCTTGGGCTCGACCTCCATTTCCTCGGCTGCTCGTTGTAAAAAGTGTTGTGTCAGTTTGGGGATGTCGGCTCGTCGCTCAGCCAGCTTGGGAATGTGAATGCGGATGACATTGAGGCGGTGGAATAAATCCTCCCGGAAGCGGTTGTTTTTGACCAATAGTTCGAGGTTTTGGTGGGTGGCGGCAATAATGCGCACATCGACCTTGACCGGTGTATGCCCCCCCACGCGATAGAACTCGCCATCGGCCAGCACTCGCAGCAGACGCGTCTGGGTTTCTGCCGGCATATCGCCGATCTCATCCAGGAACAGGGTGCCGCTATCGGCCTGCTCAAAGCGGCCGCGGCGCTGACTGGTAGCGCCGGTAAACGCGCCTTTTTCATGGCCAAATAGTTCTGATTCCATCAGGTCGCCGGGAATGGCAGCCATATTGAGCGCGATAAAAGGGCCGCCGGATCGTGGGCTGTGTCGATGCAGTGCCTTGGCAACCAACTCCTTGCCGGTGCCGGACTCGCCGTTGATCAATACCGTGATATTGGAGTGGGACAAACGGCCGATAGCCCGGAATACTTCCTGCATGGCCGGGGCTTCACCAATGATATCGGTGGTAGCGGGCTCTTCTTCGGTATCTGCGGCAGGCCTTCGCTGTTCGCTGGCATGATCCAGCGCCCGCCGGGTCATTGCCACCGCGTCGTCGATGTCGAAGGGCTTGGGCAAGTATTCAAAGGCGCCCCCCTGATAGGATGCCACGGCGCTCTCCAGGTCGGAGTGGGCGGTAGTGATAATCACCGGCAGCTCAGGGTGCTCGCTGCCGATGGTGTCGAGCAATTCCAGTCCGTCCATGCCGGGCATACGAATATCGCTGATAATCGCGTCGGGGCACTCCTGGTGTAGTCGTTTGACGACCGCCTCGCCGTTGTCAAAGCAGCTGGTGTGGATGCCGGCTCGATTGAGCGCTTTTTCCAGTACCCAGCGTATGGACTTATCGTCGTCGACGATCCAGACGTGTTCACGATGGCTCATGGATTGGCTCCAGTGGTAGATAGATAGTGAAGCGGGTGTTGCCGGGTTGGCTGCTGCATTCGATCAAGCCCTTGTGTTGATTGACAATGGATTGCGCAATGGACAGGCCGAGACCGGTGCCCTGGGCGCGGCCGCTGACCATGGGGAAAAAGATAGTCTGTTGCAATTCGGGGGGTATGCCCGGGCCGTTGTCGACGATATCGACTCGGCACACCAGCCGGTGGCGCCGATCACCCAGGGTGAACTGGCGCAATACCCGGGTCTGTAACAGTAGTTGAGGTGGCTGCTGCTGGCCCTGGGTGAAAGCTTGCATGGCATTGCGCACGATATTGAGTACCGCCTGGATGAGTTTCCCCTTATCCCCCTGGAGCGTGGGAATGCTGGGGTCGTAATCCCGCTTGAAATCGATGCCGCCACCGGTTTCAGCGGTGATCAGCTTGACGACCCGCTCCAGCACCTCATGAATATTGAGGGGTTTCTGCTCGGGTAGTTTATGGGGGCCCAGCAGTCGATCGACCAGTTTGCGCAGGCGGTCTGCCTCGGCAATGATGATGTCGGTGTAGTCCTTGAGGGATTCGTCTGGTAGTTCCTTGGCCAGCAGCTGTGCTGCCCCACGCAGCCCACCCAGCGGGTTTTTTATTTCGTGGGCGAGACCGCGTATCAGCGCCCGACTGGTCTCCTGGGTGGAGAGAATTGATGCTTCCCGGCTTATCTTGAGCATGCGATCCAGCGGTTGAAATTCCAGCAGCAGGTAATCGTCACCCCGGTGCTGCACCGGGGTCACGGTATAGTCCACCGAGATGCATTGGCCGCTGGGCAGGCTCAGGCTGGCCTGGCGCCTGGTATACGGATTGCCGCTTTCCAGGGTGTGGGTCATCTCCTCCAGTGGTTTTTCGTTTTCTGTCAGCAATTGAACCACATTCAGCCCCAGTGCCCGGGAGCCGCTCAGTTCCAGCAGCATCTCTGCGGCAGAATTGAGATAACAGATGTGTAGCTTGCAATCCACCAGCACGACGGCAGTTGTCAGGTTGTCGAGTAGCGGATTGTTTAGATAATCAGGGGTCATTGTTTAGTGGTTGGAGTCATTGTTTAATAATTAATGTTGCCTGACCAGCACGGCTGCACTTCCTGGTTGGTAGTTGTCAAGAGGGGTGTCGCTGTCATACATGCAAAAATCGAACCAATAGTGTGCGGTTGGCACGGGGTGAGTGAATTCAATGTCTGTGATGCCAGTTGAAATAGGGCTTTGCTCTATCATGATGCAGCACCTTTGGTGGTGCGCACTAATATGGTGCGTTAGTGTGTGAATTGCAAGAGTTGATGCCGAATGACAAAACCGGGGGCGGTGCGGAAGGAATGTTCGTCACCCTGTAAATTCGGAGGTATTAAACCTGGAATCCGCAGTTGGGCATGGAATTATCGGGAAATCCCAGCTTGCCAGGCAAGGCGTCGCTCGCAGGTAATGGCCTACACCCTTACCAAGAGCGATAACGAAGACCTGGCACGCTGGGATTTTTCGAGAAACCATGCAGCGATTTTTCATTCACCCAATAAGTGAGCAAGCAAAATTGAACGTCTTTAGTCATATCAAAACCTTGAAGCATAATTGAGCAGCCAACTGCGGAATCCAGGTTAAATCATCCCGGGGCTGCGTGTTGAGTTAAGCTCACGTTTACGCGGGGCTCCGCATAGCTGGAGAGCTATGCATTACAGCTGGAGTAACAATGAATAATATTGAAATATAGGCATGACCCCTGGCGCCTGGATCCTCGCATTGGCTCATATCAAAGGCTAAATCGCGCCCGTTCGGAAACGGCAAACCACCAAGCACAATCACCTACAAAGCTGCGCTGTTACCTTTGATGTAAATCAATGCCGCAACATTAGCATGTGGTAATATAGCGGCCCATTTCAGGGGTAGG
>CBDUUA010000006.1:0-16375 GCA_965370135.1 uncultured Cellvibrionales bacterium | reverse complement strand
ATATTGACCACGCAGCGACCCTGAACGCCACCGGCAAGTAAATCCTGCAATGCCTGTGGCGCTTCAGCCAGTGAAATCTCATGCACCAAACTCGACAGTTTTTCGGGATGGTGGTTCTGCGAGATCCACTGCCATGCTTTCTGCTTCTGCTCCAGCGCCACTTCCACTGAATCAATACCCAGGAGATTCACGCCCCGCAAGATAAACGGAAACACCGACGTCGGCAGCTCCGTTGACTGCACCAGGCCACTACAGGCCACCGAACCGCTGTGGCGTATCACCTTGAGTACATTGGCCAGCGTGGTACCGCCGATGCAATCTACCGCGGCATCGAACTGCGGTTTCAACAGCGGCCTTTTTTGCTCCTCAGAAAATGTTTCCCGAGGCAGTATGGTGGTCACGCCCAGGCGTGTTAACAGCTCGGCGGCACATTTGTTGCCACTCACTGCGCTGACCTGGTATCCCCTGGCACTGAGGAACAATGCGCTCATCGTACCCACGCCGCCGGTGGCGCCCGTCACCAGCACCTCCGCAGGTGAATGCAAACCCATATGCTCGAGCTTGATCACACTCATGGCGGCGGTAATGCCGGCAGTGCCGTAACACATGGCAGTACGCGCATCGAGTCCAGCCGGCAGAGGCAACACCCACCGAGCCGGCACCCGCACGTATTCGGCCAGGCCCCCCGGGGTATTCATACCGAGGTCATAACCGAACACGACCACCGAGTCGCCCTTGTTGAAACCGGCGACCGAAGAAGCCTCCACCTCACCCGCTGCGTCGATACCCGGGGTGTGCGGAAATTCCCGAGTAACCCCCTTGTTGCCCATTGAGGACAAGGCGTCTTTGTAATTGATGGAGGAGTAGCGAACCCGTACCAATATCTCGTTGTCTGGCAGCTGCGCAATATTGCGCGTGGTCAACTCGGTGTGAAAATCGCCGTTGCGTTCACTGATCAGCAGCGCTCGATAGTCGGACATAAGGTGTCTCCTGTAATTGCTGCGGCCCTGGGAGCCTGTCGGATCCAGGGCTAATCTACTGCGGAAAGCCCCTCGCTACGATCGCCTAAACCCGACAGACTACTGACAAAAACATCCGACACGGGGCTGGCTATGAGAAAAAGCGCGTCTGTTGCAAACCCTGCCAGACTCGCTCCAGCACACCGCTGACAGCGCCCTCGGCAGCCAGACCCATGCGCTCCTGTAGCGTCTTTTTATGGGCATATTTAATCTGGTAAATATCCGCGTCCTCGCGCTGGTCCATAAGATACTGGTCGCTGGTACCCAACTGGTCGACAAGCCGCAACTCGAAGGCCCTGCTACCGAACCAGACTTCGCCGGTGGAAATGGCGTCGATATCAACTTGCGTGCGATGCTCTGCTACAAACCCCTTGAACAGTTCATGGGTCTCCTCAAGCTCTTCGAGAAACTTTTCACGGCCCTTGTCCGTATTTTCACCAAACATGGTGAGCGTGCGCTTGTACTGTCCCGCCGTCAGCATCTCGAAATCAACATCGTGTTTTTTCAACACGCGATGAAAATTGGGCAGCTGGGCCACCACACCAATAGAGCCAATCATGGCAAAGGGCGCGGCGATAATTTTGTTGCCGATACAGGCCATCATATACCCGCCGCTGGCGGCCACCTTGTCGACACACACGGTCAACGGCACCTTCTTTTCACGCAATCGATCCAGCTGGGATGAGGCCAGGCCATAGGAATGCACCATGCCGCCGCCGCTTTCGAGTTTGACCACCACCTCGTCCTGCTCGGTGGCCATGGTCAAAATAACACTGATTTCTTCGCGTAGATGGGACACGGCACTGGCTCTGATATCACCATCAAAGTCCAGCACATAGAGGCGCCGACGGCGCTCTCCGGTGGCGTTGCCCTCGCTTTGTGCGTGCTGCTTTAGCTCCTTTTTCTTGTCACTATGCGCCTTTTTATCTGCTTTTTTCTTTAGCTTTAACTGCTGCTTGACTTCCGCGGGATCGAGCACGATATCTTTCAGGCATTGGGCCATATCATCGAAGCGTTCGTTTAAAAACTCCACTTCAATATGCCCATGGTCGGACTTTCCGCCGCGGCCTCCCGCCGATACAGCCACGCCGATAATAATCACTACGGCGGCGACGACCGTCGCCGTCTTCAATAGAAAAAGGCCGTATTCGGCCAGAAATTCAAGCACTATTTTCTCCAGTATATAGTCCAGATTATGGCGCCAGGGAATCCAGGCACACCATTACTGCCAGAAGGATTGAGTCGGGAACCCACAAGCTGCGGGCTATTTGATCCTGAAAAACACAAACCACCAGGTTTTTTTGGCGCGGCTCCTTGACTATCGCTGATTAAGTCACAAATGACGTTAACCGCTTAGTACCAGCCACCCAGGGCAACCGAGGCCGCTTCATTCAGGGGACGGCCAATTAAACCATGTTGGCCTAGTGAAATGGAATAGATGGCGCCATCAACCATAGGTAAATAGCTGGCACTGCCATAGAGTGCATCGATAAAGGGAAACAGCAGGTGATGCTGGCGCACTGTATCCCAAGCATCAATATAGCCGCTGTCAGGGCCGACATTGTACACCGATCCGGGTAGATTTCGCTCCTCCTCCAGACTCAGATAGCGACCACTGATACGATCCATGCGGTAGAGCGGCTTTGCCGGGATACCATTGGTCCACTTGAGAATGCGAGCATCCAGTTGCCATTGATCGCCGCTGAGTTGGTAGCGGCTCTCATCGCCCTGGGCATTAACCAGGACAGCCTCATAACTTTGTCTACCCGTCTGTTCAAAGCTTAAATTGGCAACTAACTGATCGTAGGCTCCCTCGCGGTAGCTGAGCAAATCGTAGCCAAACACGGCCACCACCACGGCTGCCAACAGCAGCAACAGGCCGGCCATACCCCGCGCCCAGGCCAGCAGCCATTGAAACCTGCCCATTAACCGCAACGCTGCAAACAGCAATAGCAGGGCCAGCACAACACAGCTAATAGGCAACAGCCAACTAATCATCGCTAGCTACGCCGCAAAACCCAATTCCGACATGCTTTCCTCGGCAATCGCCAGCAGTTCTAAATTTTCCTGCTCGGAAATAGACAGCTCACCCAGATAGTATTCAATACTAATCAAGGCATCTGCCAGGGTTTCCACCGACTGACGGCTTTGCTCCACCACACTCTGAACCCCAAGGCGTTCGATATGACTAATGCACTGCTGTAGCACAGTGGCGGCCCGCTCGTGACCCAAGATCCGGAAAGCACCCTGCACCATCGCCAAGCTGGTACCCACGTTGGATACATGGACGGCATCGAAGTTGGACTCGAGATATGCGGTAATACCTCTCTTGGCCAGGCCGATCGCCGACTTACTCTCGTTGAGCACCACGCCGGTGGCTTCATCCAGCATGGTACGCGCCAGCATGGCGGCACCCTGCGGCTGCCCCGCCAGGGCCTGATCATTGAAAAGCTCAGGATCCTTCAGGGTGTTCTCAACCATGAGCAAGGCCTCAGCCAGTGCTTGCATGGCGTCACCATCGGTGACCCCCGCAGCCATGCTCTGGTTAAACTGAAAAGCGGTATCTACCAGCAGGCCCTTGAGGCGATTAAAACCCACCTGCCCCAGGATGTCGGCTATTTTTTGCAATTGCGCGGCTACCGTGCCGGCGATTTCCACGGTCATGGCATCGCTGTGGGTATCAAGTACGTCTTTGAGCTGCTGCAGGGCGTCAGCTATGGCCTTCGCTGCGGCATTGAGTGCATTCTCACCACTGCCAGCCAGCGCTCCTTCGAGCTGGGCCAAGCCGGCATCATTGAAGGCAGCGGCCGGCAAGCCATACTGTTCGCGCAATCCGAGCACCAGCTCAGAGCCGTCGCCGGACAATGCCACCAGATACAGCAATTCATCACGATCCACCTCCGACAAGGCCATGCCCGCATTGGACTCGGCACGACAACGGCGACGCAGGTAGGCATCAATCGCACCCAGTAAGCGTTTGCGGCTAAACGTGGGGCGCAGTGTGCCGGCGCGCAGCAACTGCAACACCACGCCCACCAGCAGCCACCACTCTTCCCCGGCCAATTCGGGAAAGTCTTGTCGCAGCCGGAAAATCGCCCGCTCCATCAAATGCAAATTGGCAGTCGTATTTTTGTCCCTGAGTACCGCCAGCAAGCCCACTTGATACATATGCCCCAGACGCTTTACCTTGGGCACGTCTTCTGCGCATAAAGTATGTGCCTCTATTTCACCAAACTCCGGGCTGCACGCGGGCTTGAAGCTGATCTGCCAGGCCTCGGCCAGCAGTGGCAGGCGCAGGCGGGCGCGCAGCTTATTAATAGTTTCATTGACCGCCAACGGGCTGATCTTTTGCGATTTGATACTGGTGTCAATGAAACGCCGCAACATGCCAAAGTCGCGGTCGAGTTCCATGGCTAATTGCTGGTCGAGCTCCAGTTTATGCACTGACAGGGCCTGGCAGGACTGCAACAATGCACTCGATAATTCAATGGCTCCGTGGAATTCGACTACCCGCAAGATGCCGTGAATCTGATGCAACTGAGCTACAGCATTGTCCAGCAGTTGCGCCTCCGAGGGCTCGCCACGCCAGGCTTCCACATACTGCACCGCTGTCGCCAGACTTTTATTCAGCTCGTCCCGAACCAACATCGCCGAATTCATATTAATGGAAAGTTCAAAAGACACTATTCGTCTGCTCCCTCTCGCTTCATGCCCGATAGCTCACCGGGCCTTCTTGTTGACAATAATTGACAATAATTTCCAGTATAGTTGCCCAATACCGGGCCGCCGGCTTTTTATCCGGGAGTGCGAAGCCAAAATAGGGTTTAGAGACACAAATCACAGATAAACTTGCCTGAATATATTCGGCACCACCTGGCTCTGGGCACCCGGCCTTATAACTCACTACAATACGGTTACATTTGCTGCCTCATCAAAGACCCAGCAACTCGAAATTTGCTGACCCACGCGGCATTTCAGAAAGGCACCGACATGGCAACTACTCTGCGACAGGCTTTGGGCCGCAACTTCCTCGGGCAGGCCCCGGATTGGTACAAGTGGATCATCATCGGTTTTTTGCTAGCCAACCCCCTGATACTATCGATAGCCGGACCCGTTACCGCCGGCTGGCTGCTGATCGGCGAATTTATTTTCACCCTGGCACTGGCGCTGAAATGCTACCCATTGCAACCTGGCGGCCTGCTGGCGATGCAGGCCATCATACTGGGTCTGGCTTCGCCGGAAACCGTATACCACGAGACCCGGGAGAATTTTGAAGTCATCCTGCTGCTCATATTTATGGTGGCGGGAATCTACTTTATGAAAGACCTGCTGCTATTCGTGTTTACCCGCATTTTGCTCAGGTTTCGCTCCAAAATTGTCTTGTCCCTGTGGTTCTCCATGGTTGCGGCTTTCCTGTCTGCCTTTCTCGACGCCCTGACAGTCACCGCGGTATTGATCAGCGTGGGAGTAGGTTTTTACTCTGTTTACCACAAGGTCGCTTCCGGCAAAAAGTTTCATCACGCCCACGATCACGCCGATGACGCCGATGTCTACGAATACCACCGCAAGGATCTGGAAAGTTTTCGGGCTTTCCTGCGCAGCCTGCTGATGCATGGCGCCGTGGGCACCGCACTGGGGGGTGTATGCACGCTGGTAGGCGAACCCCAGAACCTGCTCATCGCCGAGAAGGCCGGCTGGGAATTTGCCGAATTTTTTATGCGCATGGCGCCGGTTACCATGCCTGTATTGGCCGCAGGACTCGCAACCTGTATCGTGCTGGAATACACCGGCTGGTTCGGCTACGGTGAGCGGCTGCCCGCCTCGGTCATGGCTGTATTACAGCAGTACGAGGCCGAGGCAAATGCCAATCGCAGCCTTCGCGATAAAGCCGCCCTGGGTGTACAGGCAGCGGTGGTCGTATGGTTAATTGTCGGGCTGGCCTTTCACCTCGCCCCAGTGGGTATTATCGGCCTGACGGTGATTGTTCTGCTCACCGCCTTCAATGGCATTATCGAAGAACAGCGTATCGGCCACGCGTTTGTAGAGGCCCTGCCTTTTACTGCACTGTTGGTGGTTTTTTTTGCCATCGTCGCAGTCATCCATGAGCAGCACCTGTTCACGCCGATCATTCAGTCGGTACTGGCGATGGATATGGAGGTGCAGCCGCCGATGTTCTTTCTTGCCAACGGTGTGCTGTCGATGATTAGCGACAATGTGTTCGTAGCCACTGTCTACATCAATGAAATCAAGGATGCGCTCGACGCTGGGAGCATAAGCCGAGAGCAATTCGACGCGCTGGCCGTGGCCATCAATACTGGCACCAATATCCCCAGCATAGCAACACCCAATGGCCAGGCGGCGTTTCTGTTTCTACTCACCTCGGCACTGGCGCCGTTGATCCGCCTGTCCTACGGCCGCATGGTGTGGATGGCCATTCCCTACACTTTCACCATGTCGATAGTGGGCTTATTCGCCGTCGCCCTACTGCTGTAACCCCCTTACTCCCCGGCGGTCTGCTGCCACAGGCAGTTGCCGCCGCTTTTACTGTCTATCAGCGTCAACATGGCGTCATGGGCTGCCAGTTCCTCAGTAGAGGCCGTGATCACCGGCAGGGCTCGCCGATCCGACGGCAACTGACGCTTATCCTCGGATGATTCAGCCGAACTGCTGGACGCATCCTGCCCGCCCAGGGCCAAATTGGTTTGTCCTGAGGTCATAGCGACATAGACGTCAGCCAGGATCTCGGCATCCAGCAAGGCGCCGTGCAGATCCCGCTGGGTGTTGTCGACATGATAGCGTCCACACAGTGCATCCAGGCTGTTGCGGCGCCCGGGATGCATCTGCCGCGCCATCACCAGGGTGTCGATAACACCGCAGTGATCGCCCACCCGGCCGTGAACACCACCCTGTAAGGCGAACTCGCTGTTGATAAAACCGATGTCGAAAGGAGCATTATGGATAATCAATTCGGCGCCGCGAATAAAATCCATGAACTCGTCGGCGATCTGGCCAAATTCCGGCTTATCTGCCAAAAACTCGTTGGTAATACCATGCACTTCGATAGCGCCGGCATCGATTTCACGTTTGGGGTTGATGTATTGGTGATAGGTTCTGCCGCTCAGGCGCCGATTCAGCAGCTCCACACAACCGATTTCAATAATGCGATGGCCCTGCCCTGGCTCCAGGCCCGTGGTCTCTGTATCTAATACGATTTGCCTCATACGCTGCGCCCCAGCCCCGGGATACCTTCATTGGCCAATTGATCGGCGCGCTCATTACCCGGATGGCCGCTGTGCCCTTTGACCCAATGCCAGGCAACCTGGTGGTGCGCAACCTCCTGATCCAAAAAGCGCCACAGATCCTCGTTTTTCACCGGTTTCTTTGCCGCCGTGCGCCAGCCCCGTTTTTTCCAGTTGGCCAGCCATTCGGTAATGCCCTTGCGCACATATTGTGAATCGGTATACAAATCCACCTGACTCGGCTTTTTTAGCGCCTGTAGCGCCTTGATAGCGGCCATCAACTCCATGCGGTTATTGGTCGTGTGCGACTCACCACCGCACAGCGTCTTTTCATGCTTACCAGAGATCAGCACTACCCCCCAACCGCCGGGACCAGGATTGCCCTTACAGGCGCCATCTGTGTATATTTCTATTGTTTGCATTGGGATCCTAATGTTGGTTTTTTGATGATGGCAAGCGTGCGCTGGCGGCCCCCAACGGCACCAATTCCGGGCGCCACACCCGCCAGCGGGGTTTCTGCGGGATCAAACCCACCGTGTGCTTGCGCGCCTCTATAAGGTACACGCCGCCAAAGGGTAGTGAATGGCGCTCCGCATGATTCCAAACGCCATTGAGTTTGCGCAGCATGGCGGGTGCCTGTATCGGTATATGGTGAAACGCCTGCTTGACCTCGGTAACCCGCATATCCAGCAACGAGAGCCAGTCCATCATGCGAGCGGCACTGATCATGTGGCCGCTCCAGGGACTGCCCCGGTAGCGACCCAGAGCGCGGGTGCGCAAGCCGAATAGGCTCCAGGGGTTTATACAGACCACTAACAGGTGGCCATGGGGCATAAGCACCCGGTGAGCCTCGCGCAAAATGCGGTGGGGGTGGCGGCTGAACTCGAGCACATGGTGCAACACCAGCACGTCGACGCTGTCGCTTTCCAGCGGCAAAGACTCAAACCGTGACACCGCCCCGCTGCGTCCGGGCCAATCAGGGGATGCGGCAAGCTGAAATCGGTGCCTGACTTTACTGGCGCCGCTGAGATCATGCTTGACCAGCGCACTCAGCTGCAACAGATAATAGCCAAAAAGAGGCGCAAGTCGCTGGGCCAGCAGCTCGGTCTCCCGCTCCAGCAGCAATTGACCGAGTTCAGAATCAAACCAGTCTTCCAGTGCGGGCCGATAGGCATAGGCTTCGTCATCTTCAGGATACGACATAAATTGCTCCCACCATCAATAGCTGCCACCGGAACAGTCTGATCAAACCGCAGTTCACCATAGCAATTAATAGGGTACAATAGGCGCTTTCTACCATGGTATTCAAGTAACATTTGTTTTCAATAACGGTTTTCAAGAGCGGTTTTCAAATAACAATATGCTAAATATCGAGCCACTCGCAGCTTTTAGTGACAACTATATCTGGCTGCTGCACAACGAAACAGAGGCTTGGGTCGTCGATCCGGGGGATGCCGGGGTGGTGGTTGCCGCACTGGAAGCGCTCGGCAAGCCCCTCAGCGGCATTCTGGTGACCCATCACCACTTCGATCATATCGGCGGCATCTCCGACCTGGTCAATATTTACCAATCACGGGTCATCGGCCCGGCCAACCCCGGCATCGAGCACATCGATCAGCGGGTACGACGGGGCGATCGCATCAGTCTCCTCGACCTGAGCTTCGAGATACTGGAGGTTCCCGGTCACACCCTGGATCACATCGCCTACCTGGCTCCCGCCCACCAGCCAGCGCCACTGCTGTTTTGCGGCGACACCTTGTTCGCGGGTGGCTGCGGCCGCCTGTTTGAAGGCACTCCGGAGATGATGCGAGCATCACTGCAACAACTGGCGGTGCTGCCACCCGATACCCGGGTCTACTGTGCCCATGAATACACCCTGGCCAACCTGGCTTTCGCCGCTGCGGTCGAGCCCCGGGATCGCGCTATTGCCGACAGAATTGACCGGGAAAAGGCCAAACGCGAGCATGAACAACCCACAGTACCCTCGACACTAGGCGAGGAGTTGCTGACCAACCCGTTTCTGCGCTGCGATAAAAACAGTGTCATTGGCGCCGCCGAGACCCGCGCAGGCAAGTCGCTGGCCAACATCGACCAGGTGTTTGCCGAGATCAGGGAGTGGAAAAACGAGTTCTAGGTTAGGTTCCGGGCACCCCGGCTTGACCGCGATCTCAGCTATTTCTAAACTTTACACACAGAATTTAAGACAGCACACACGGCGGGAGAATCGACCTTGCGAGCAGGGCTAAAAACCAACAAAAAATCACTGCAGACCCCCTATTTTTACGCACTAAGACCCTCATTGATCGGGCTGGCAGTCGCCACTATCAGCGCCTGTAGTCAGGCGCCAAAACTGGATCAGCAGGCCGCCACCAGCATACCAGATAGCAAATTCGAGCTGAGTCGATCTATCCAGAGCGAGACCAGCATCACCATCGCACCAGATACCGTGCTGGTGGCGGCGCCCTCTGCGCCACTCGGGGATCGTTTTTGCACCCCGGATACCGCACCGGCCTGGCTTGCATCCGGCTACGATGACATCTGGCTGCGGGTGCGCAATGGCTTCCAACTGCAGCGCAACAGCGACAAGCCCCGGGTTCAGGCCGAACTCAACTGGTTTGGCCGTCATCAGGACTATATTGACCGTGTGGTTGATCGCGCCAGTCTCTACCTCTACTACGTGGTAGAAGAGATTGAGCGGCAGGATGTGCCCATGGAACTGGCGCTACTGCCTATTGTCGAGAGCGCTTACGACCCTTTCGCCTACTCCCACGGCAAGGCTTCGGGCATGTGGCAATTTATTCCCGGCACCGGCAAGATGTACGGACTCAAGCAAAACTGGTGGTATGACGGTCGGCGGGATATTCGCGCCTCGACCATTGCCGCCATTCAGTACCTGAGCGAACTCAACAAGCGCTATGACGGCGACTGGGAACTGGCGCTGGCCGCCTATAATACCGGCCCGGGCAATGTAGACCGCGCCATTCGACGCAATAAAAAAGCCGGCAAAGCCACCGACTTCTGGTCGCTGAAGTTGCCTCGTGAGACCCGCGCCTACGTGCCACGCCTGCTCGCGGTAGCCAGGATAGTCGCCGAGCCCGAAGCCTACAATGTGAGCCTGAAGCCGGTTCTCAACGAACCCTATTTCCACGCCGTGAACATTGGCAGCCAAATCGATCTTGCCGAAGCGGCCAAACTGGCCACCGTCAGCATCGAGGACCTCTATCGCCTAAACCCGGGATTTAACCGCTGGGCCACCGACCCCAGAGGTCCCTTCGAACTGTTACTGCCCGTGGACAGCGCCGATGCTTTCGCCGACAAGCTGGCCAGGATTGCCAGCGAAAACCGGGTCAACTGGCAGCACTACAAGGTCAAATCCGGGGATAATCTGGGGGTTATCGCGGCGCGCCATAAAACCAGCGTTAGCGCCATAAAACAGGCCAACCAGCTATCGAGTAATACCATTCGCATTGACCAAAAGTTGATGATCCCCATGTCCACCAGGCATTATAGTTCCAGCGCCGACCAGCGCCTGGCCAGTACCCCGTCGAGCACCCAGGGCAAGCGCAGCAAGATCAACTACCAGGTGCGTCGCGGCGACTCTATGTGGAAGATATCTCGCAAGTATCACGTCAGCATCAAGCAGATCGCCAAATGGAACGGACTGTCGCCCAAGGACCCGCTAAGGCCCGGCATGAAACTGACCGTGTGGACCGATAGCTCCAGCGCAGGTCGTGCGCGCAGTGTCAGCAACCCTCTCCCTACGCAGCATATTCGCAAGGTCGGTTACACCGTGCGCCGGGGCGACTCGCTGTCACGGATTGCCTCAAGATTCAATGTCAACTTGAACGACATCCTCAAATGGAACCCCCTCGATCGACCGGAATATTTGCGCCCGGGACAAAACCTGACACTTTATGTCGATGTCACCAAGGTAAATTAAGCCGGACTGTGATAGAGTCTCCGGCCTCCTGCGTAGCCACCAGCCACTGTAGACTTCGAGTGTAGACATCAAGCGACGATGACCGCCTACTTTATTCGCCGCTTCCTGCTCGTTATCCCTACGTTTATCGGTATTACCCTGCTGGTTTTCGCCATTACCCGGGTGGTTCCCGGTGGCCCGATCGAGCGCATGATGACCCAGGCCATGCTGGCCGCCGGCGAGTCCGCGACAGTGCAAACTGATACCCGCAGCGGCAGCACCCTATCCGACCAGCAATTGGCGGAACTGGAAGCCTACTACGGTTTTGACCAGCCAACCCTGTCCGCTTATTTCACTTGGCTAGGCAAAGTTGTCACCCTGGATCTCGGCAACTCGACCCGCTATCAGGATCCGGTCTGGGATATTATTGCAGAGCGCTTTCCAATATCGATGTTTTACGGCGTGGCAACCCTGATTATCACCTACGCCGTGTGCATTCCCCTCGGCATCGCCAAAGCCATACGCCACGGCAGTAACTTTGACCATATCAGCTCCGGCATCGTGTTCTTCGGCTACGCGATACCAAGTTATGTCATCGGCATTGCCCTGATCGTCATCTTCGCCTCCTGGCTGGACTGGTTTCCGCTCGGCGGTTTCGTCAGTGACGATTTCGAAGACTACTCGCTGTGGGAAAAAGCCCGGGACTTACTGTGGCATGGAGCACTGCCCCTGGCGGCTTACACCGCCGGTAGTTTTGCGGTGACTACCTTTATGATGAAAAATGCCTTGATGGATAATCTGTCCGCCGATTATGTGCGCACCGCCATCGCCAAGGGTCAGGGCTTTTCCGGGGCGGTGCGCAATCATGCGCTGCGCAATAGCCTGATTCCCATCGCCACATCCTTTGGCAATAATATTTCATTGCTGCTGAGTGGCTCGTTCCTGATTGAGACCATCTTTAATATTGATGGTATCGGCCTGCTCGGCTTCGAATCCATCGTCGAGCGCGACTACCCCATTGTCATGGGCATACTGGTGATCTCCTCGCTACTATTCCTGGTCGGCAATATTCTCTCTGATATCTGCGTCGCCCTGGTCGACCCACGCATTCGCTTCGGAGAATAATTCGTGCGTCGGTTTCGCCTCAACCCCATCACCATCAAACGCTGGCAGCGCTTCAGGGCAATCCGCCGCGGCTATTGGTCGGCGATTGTGCTATGCCTGCTGATCTTGCTGAGTTGCGTGGCCGAGCTGCTGATCAATAACCGCGCCGTGCTGGTGCGCTACGACGGTGTATTGTATTTCCCCACTTATGGCGCCATCATCCCGGGCCGAACCTTCGGCCTCGATTACGATTACGAAACCAACTACCGGGAACTGCAGCGCCAATTCGCCACCGCCCCGGTCGCGGGCAACTGGGTGATCATGCCAGTGGTACCCTACGGCCCGCTAGAGACCGACTTGCTCGACGACGATTTTCCACCCTATGCACCATCACTGGCCCATGCTCATTACCTGGGCACCGACACCACCGGCCGGGATATTGTCGCTCGCCTGGTATACGGATTTCGCATTGCCATCTGGTTCTCACTGATACTGCTGGTTTGCAACTACCTCATCGGCGTCACTCTTGGTTGCATGATGGGCTTTTGGGGGGGCGTATTCGACCTGACGCTACAGCGATTGATCGAAATATGGTCCAATATTCCCTTTCTCTACGTGATTATGATCGTCGCCTCCATCGTGCCACCGGGATTCTGGACGCTACTCGGGATCATGGTAATCTTCGGCTGGACCAGCATGACCTGGTATATGCGCACGGCAACCTATAAAGAAAGCGCTCGGGATTACGTCATGGCGGCCCGCGCCCTGGGGGCATCCAACACACGGATAATCTTTCGGCATATCCTGCCCAATACGGTCTCGACCATCGTCACCTTTGTGCCCTTCTCGGTAGCCTCCGGCATTACCGCGCTTACCGCGCTGGATTATCTGGGCTTTGGCCTGCCGCCACCGACCCCCAGTTGGGGCGAGCTGCTCAAGCAGGGAACTAACAACCTGGAATCCATGTGGATCGCCGCCTCCGTAGTACTGGCCATGACCCTGGTATTGATGCTGGTCACGTACATTGGCGAGGCCATCAGGGAAGCCTTTGACCCCAAGAAATTTAGCTTTTATGAATAAGCATTATGAATAGAGTAGCCATTGCCAAAGCTGCCTGGCTTATATTCCTGTGGGGTCTGGTTGCCACTGCGTCCGCACTACACCCTGAATTGCCCCCGGATTTACAGTGGCAGAGCAATGACGAGGATCCGATTTTTGCCTCGCCGGAAGCTCAACGGGGTGGGCGTTTCAGAATATTCATGCAGAGTTTTCCGCTGACATTGCGACTCGTAGGCCCCGATTCAAACGGCAGCTTTGCCGGGTATCTACGCGCCAATAATCTGTCACTGGTGGGCATCCACCCGAATACCCTCGAGCCCATTCCTGAACTGGCGACTCACTGGGCCTTCGATGCCGACGGCAAAACGGTGTATTACAAACTTGACCCGGGGGCGCGCTGGTCCGATGGCAAACCGGTGACTGCCGATGACTACCTGTATACGCTGAAGTTTATGCGCTCAAAATTTATTGTCGCGCCCTGGTATAGCAATCACTTCAGCACCGTAATCCTCGATGTGATCAAATACGACGAGCACACTATCGCGGTCAAGGGGGCTTCGGTCAAACCCCGGGAAGAGCTGTTGTTCGAATACGGCTTCAGCCCGACACCCTCCCACTTTCATGCTCTGAACGAAAACTGGGTAAAAGATTACAACTGGAAAATTGAGCCCAATACCGGACCCTACCAGATCTGCCAAATCCGCAAGGGTAAATTTATAGAATTCTGCCGCAAGCAGGACTGGTGGGGCAATGACAAGCGCTTCCATCGCCATCGCTTCAATCCCGACAAGGTGCGAGTGAAAGTTATTCGGGATATCAATATTGCCTATCAGTACTTCGTCAAGGGAGAGCTCGACACTTTTGGCCTGGTGATGCCGCCGTTCTGGCACAAAAAAGCCCGGGGCAAGGTCTACGACAAGGGCTATATCGGTAAAATAAAATTCTATAACGATGTGCCGCAACCGGCCTACGGCATCTATCTCAACGAGGATGACCCGCTGTTTGCGGATCCCGATGTGCGCTACGGTTTTGCCCACGCCATGAATATAGACAAGGTTCTGAGGACGGTATTGCGGGGCGACTACGAGCGCCTGCAGACCATGAATGAGGGCTATGGTGACTACTCCAACAGGGACATTCGCGCCCGCAGATTTGATCTTGCCAAAGCCGCGAGCCACTTCGAAAAAGCTGGCTGGGGACAGCGTGGGCCGGACGGTATTCGCCACCAGAACGGCGAGCGGTTTTCAGCCAGGATCACCTATGTCAACCCATCACACACGCCGCGACTGGTGGTCTTGAAAGAAGAAGCGCGCAAGGCCGGTATCGAGCTTAACCTGCAGTTGCTGGACGCATCGGCCGGCTTTAAGCAGATCCTCGAGAAAAAACACCAAATTGCCTGGATGGGCTGGGCTGGCGGCGGACTAGCACCGCGGTATTGGCAGTTCTTTTACTCTGAAAACGCCCACATCCCCCAGACCAATAATATCACCAATACTGACGATTCCCTGATGGACGAGAAGATCACTGCCTACCGGAAAGCCGTGGATAAGACGACACGGGTCGAACTCGCCCACCAACTGGAGCAGCGGGTATACGATATTGGCTCGGTGATACCCACCTTCAAAGTGCCCTATACCCGGGAGGGGTTCTGGCGCTGGATTAAGCTACCGTCTTTCTATGCTACCCGCACCTCAAGCACTTTGTTTTCACCCTTTGGCTCTACTGGGGGCCTGCTCTGGATCGATCCGCAGGAAAAAGAAGACACCATGCAAGCCCGGCGCAGTGGCGACAGTTATCCGCCGATACATATTGAGAGCACACGCTGGCGGGCACAATGAGCATACTGCAGTTGCAAGACTTGAGCACCAGTTTCGCTACCGAGCACGGTCGGGTAAAGGTGCTGGACCGCATCAACTTCGAAATCAGCAGTGGTGAAACCCTCGGCATCGTCGGCGAATCGGGGTGCGGCAAAAGTATCACCGCACTTTCGATCATACGTTTGTTGCCGCAGCCTGCCGGACATATCGACAGTGGCAACATCATCTTCGAAGGGCAGGATTTGCTGCAGTCGCCGCCGGCGACGATGCATGCTATTCGCGGCAATAAAATCGCCATGATTTTCCAGGAGCCGATGACGGCGCTAAACCCGGTGCAGAAAATCGGTAAACAGCTACAGGAACCGTTTCTGCTACATCGCCCGGACATGTCCGGCTATGATCGCATTAAACGGGCCACCCAATTGCTCACCGAGGTGGGCATACCCGCTCCGGAAAAACGACTCAATGAGTATCCATATCAACTATCGGGGGGTATGCGCCAGCGAGTCATGATAGCTATGGCGCTGGCATTGAAACCGGCGCTGTTGATAGCCGATGAACCGACCACCGCGCTGGATGTGACCATACAGGCGCAAATTCTGGCCCTTATCAAGCAACTGCGGGAGCGCCATGGCACCGCTGTTATTCTTATTACCCATGACCTTGGCGTCATTGCCGAAACCTGCGATAAGGTTCTGGTTATGTATGCCGGCAGGGTCGCCGAGAATGCCGGTGTGAAGCGCTTGTTCGCTCACCCCGCGCATCCCTACAGCAAGGGGCTGCTTGGGTCTATTCCGCGCCTGGATGATCCCCCACGAATCGTGCTCAACACCATTCCGGGGGTAGTGCCCGCCATCGACCAACTGGGTGATGCCTGTCGTTTCGCTGATCGCTGCCAATACGCTCGGGACATCTGCAACCGTGAAACACCGCCCCTGGAAACCATTGCCAGTGACCAACAGGCCGCCTGCTTTTACTGGCGTGAGGCACTAGGATGATCCTAGATTCCGCAGTTGAAAGCTTTATTTCGAGTCAAAGCTTTGAATTGGCCAATAAATGTTGTCGTTGTGTCTGCACCCAATGGGTGAATGGTTATACGCTGCATGGTTTCTCGAAAAATCCCAACATGCCAGGACTTCGTTATCGCTCTTGGCAAGGGAGTCGGCCATTACCTGCGAGCGACGCCTCGCCTGACAAGCTGGGATTTCCCGATAATTC
>CBDUUA010000005.1:0-16829 GCA_965370135.1 uncultured Cellvibrionales bacterium | reverse complement strand
CAGAATTCCTGATCCGACTGGGTGCCGACCCGCGCTACCCGTCCCCTGAAGGGCTATTCTTCCCGGATACCTATCGCTATGTAAGGGGCATGAGCGATGAAACCCTGCTGACGATTGCCTACCAAACCATGCAGCAGACCTTGACGACTGAATGGCCAGGTCGTGACGATAGCTTGCCGCTTTCGGATCCCTATGATGCCTTGATTTTGGCGTCGATTGTGGAAAAGGAAACGGCGGTCGATAGCGAGCGGGAGCAGATCGCAGGGGTCTTTTTCAATCGACTTGAAAAAGGGATGCGCTTGCAGACCGACCCAACGGTTATTTATGCTCTGGGGGATGCCTACCAGGGCAATATTACACGGCGGGATTTGCGAGTCGACTCTCCCTATAATACCTATCGATTTGCCGGCCTGCCGCCGACACCCATTGCCTTGCCTTCCCGCCGTTCTATTGAAGCCGTGTTACATCCGGCGATCACCGACAATCTGTATTTCGTGGCCAGGGGCGACGGCAGTCATCAATTCTCCGCCACGCTCGAACAACACAACAAAGCTGTTCAGGAGTATCAAGTGCGTAATCGAGCAAAAAAATATCGCTCTGTGCCGACCGTCACGTCGCCGGTTAAGGCAGGGAGCGGCAATGGCTGATACCAGAAAACCTGAATCCAGGCATGGCTTGCTAATCACGGTAGAAGGTGGTGAGGGCGTCGGTAAAACCACTAATTTACAGTTTATCGCTCGGTATCTGCGTGGGAAGGGTGTCGATCTGGTGCAAACCCGGGAGCCGGGAGGTACCCCGTTGGCTGAGCAAATCCGCGAGCTGCTACTGAGTGCTCGTGATGAGCCGGTAGCGCCCACAGCCGAGCTACTTTTGATTTTTGCGGCTCGAGCCCAGCATTTGCAACAGGTGGTATACCCGGCTATAAGGCAAGGGCAGTGGGTGCTATGTGACCGTTTTACCGATGCGACCTATGCCTATCAAGGCGGGGGGCGACAACTCGATGAGCGGCACATAGCCACCCTGGAAGCGCTGGTGCAGGGTGGATTTCGCCCCGATGTCACTTTGTTGCTGGATATGCCTGTCGCTGAAGGGTTGGCACGTGCGGGCGCGCGGGGCGAGTTGGATCGCTTTGAGCAGGAACAACTGTCTTTCTTTGATCGGGTGCGTGCGGCTTATCTGGATCGAGTGCGACAGTACCCAGGCCAGTATCGGGTGTTGGATGCGTCAGGTAGCCTTGATCAGGTGCAGGCGGGCATTGAACAAGTACTCGTTCAACTGTTGGAGCAACAGGGGATAAGCCGCCGGTGACCCGCCTCGAACCGCTGCCCTGGCAGCAGCAAAACCTGGATCAGGTACTGCAGTTGCGGCAGGCGGATCGCATGCCCCACGCATTGATGCTGTATGGCCGGCCTGGTACCGGTATTCGGCAGTTTGCCGCGCTACTGGCAGGCATATTTATGTGTAGTGAAGGCCAGCCACTTGCCTGTGGTCACTGCCATAGCTGTCGTCTTAATGCTGCGGGTACCCACCCCGATTTGAAGCTGCTGGAGCCAGAAAAGGAGGGCGGACCGGTTAAAGTCGATCAGGTGCGAGAGGTCGTGGCCTTTGCTCAGGCTTCGGCGCAGCAAGGAGGTTATCGGCTGGTCATCGTGTGTCCGGCCGAGGCGATGAATGCCAATGCGGCCAACTCCCTGCTGAAGACGCTGGAGGAACCTGGCGCCAGGACCCTGTTGCTGCTCGTCAGCTATGCACCGGCGACGGTGTTGCCGACGATACGATCTCGCTGTCAATTGATGGCCATGGCGACCCCTAATGCTGAGCAGAGTCGCGATTGGTTGCAGCGACACTTGTCCGATCCATCCGTGCTCGACACCTTGTATCAGTTTGCACCACAGCAACCCCTCTACGGTTTGCGTCTCGAGTCAATGGTTGCCGAGATGCAGACGGTGGCTGAGACGCTACCCCCCTTGATTGAGGGCCGGGCGGAGATTCTGCAAACTGCGCAGTTGTGGTCATCGATTGACCTTGGGCATTTGTTGTTATGGTTATACCAGTGGTTGTCCACAGCATGCCTGATTGAGGGGCAGTCGCGACTGGATTCAGGCATTGCCGGGCGTATTCACCGCAGTTGGGTCGCAGGTGCGCCGCTGGAAAAATTGATAGATCAGGTGGATATGATCGTCGGATTGCGGCGACAGTTGGCTTCTGGCGCCAACCCCAATCGGCAGTTGCTACTGGAAAATCTGGCCTTTAATATAGCTGGCAGGGCTTCGGTGAGTTGACCTGCACACACCGGTAGTGGTTAAAATGTCGCGCTTGTGGTTGGCCAACAGCGGCATCAGAAGCTACCATTATCTACAAGTCGCTGGTAAAGCGTGGTGTTGTCATAACGGGTTGTAGCTGGAAGGACGCATGAGCAATTTGGGCATAAAACAGGGTGGGGCAAAGAGCGGGATCTTATCGCTGACGATCAAGGACAAAGCAGTGCTGTACGCTGCCTATATGCCGTTCCTCCAATACGGCGGTTTGTTTATTCCGACCAATAAACACTATAAATTGGGCGACGAAGTTTTCATGCTGCTCAGCCTGATGGACGAAGCAGAGAAAATCCCGGTCGCCGGTAAAGTGGTATGGATCACTCCCCAGGGCGCGCAGGGCAATCGCACCGCCGGAATCGGTGTTGAGTTCAGTGAGCAGGATGATACTGCCACGCGTAAAATAGAAACCTATCTGGCCAGTTCCCTGGAATCGGATAGACCGACCCATACTATGTAATAGTACTTGTTGTTCCGCCTCACTATATTGCCAGGTTTTATCCCCCCTCATGCACGATCTGCTCGTGGATTCCCATTGTCATTTGGATCGTCTCGACTGGGACAGTTGTGGCGGTAGTGTTGCCTCAGCGTTGGCCCGGGCGCGCGTAAATGGCGTTGGGCGCGTACTGTGTATCTCCGTTGATCCCGATAATATCCCGGATGTGCTGGCGCTGGCCGAGGCGCACGCCGAGGTGTCGGCGACGGTGGGAGTACACCCCCTGCAAGCCGCTGAAAACCCGATAAGCCTGGAGGCATTGCAGCGCTGGGCGCAGGAGTCATCGGTGGTGGGTATTGGTGAAACCGGCTTGGACTATTTTTACGACCGGCAACACACGGCTGCCCAGCAGGACAGTTTTGCACTGCATCTGCAGGTTGCCGCTGAGGCTCAGTTGCCGGTTGTCGTGCATACCCGGGATGCCCGGGATGATACCCTGGCCTTGATCAAGGAATATGGCTCCATCGATCGTGGCGGCGTTTTACACTGTTTTACTGAAAGCTGGGATATGGCCAGGCAGGCCATGGATTTGAATTACTCAATTTCCATTTCCGGTATTGTCACGTTTAACAATGCCGGCGAATTGCGCGACGTGGTGCGCAAGTTGCCCCTCGATCGTTTATTGGTGGAAACAGATTCCCCGTATCTCGCGCCTGTACCCCATCGGGGCAAGGCAAATCAACCGGCCTATGTGCGGCAGGTTGCCGCAGCGGTAGCCGAAATCAAAGGATTGGCGCTGCAGCAGGTAGTCGAGGCCACCACGGCAAACTTCGATCGACTGTTCATGGCCGCTACGCAAGCAGCCCGGGAGTTTGTCCGTGGGTAATTATCTGGACGGCATCATTGAGGGTTTCTATGGCAAACACTGGTCATGGCAGGATCGCCATTCAAGTGTGGAGTTTTTAGCGCAGAGTGGCTTAACTACTTATATCTACGCGCCCAAATCCGACGCCTATCTGCGCCGCAAGTGGGACCAGCCGTGGCCACTGGCAGATATTGAGCCGTTGGCCGCGCTGGCGAGCCATTGTCGTCGCTCAGGGGTTCTCTGGGGACTAGGCTTGTCACCATTCGAGGCATATATAGACTACGGACCTCAAACCCGGGAGCGCCTGCGCCGTAAGCTGGCGGAGATTGACCAACTCAAACCCGATGTCCTGTGCATCCTGTTTGACGATATGCGAGGTGATGTGCCTGGCCTGGCCGCACTGCAGGCTCGTATAGGCCAGGATATAGCCGCTCTTAGCTGCGCCCGGCGAATCATACTGTGCCCCAGCTACTACAGCGAGGATCCGGTGCTTGAGCAGGTCTTTGGCGAGATGCCCGCTAACTATTGGCAGGATCTGGGTCGTGAACTGGACATGGCGATGGATTTTTTCTGGACCGGTGACAGGGTTTGTTCCCGGTCATTTAGCCGCGATTCAGTGGCTGCCATCAGCGATGCTATGGGGCGCCCGCCGGTGATCTGGGACAACTACCCGGTTAATGACGGCGAGAAAATGTGCCGCTTGCTTCATCTGCGCCCCTTTAACGGCCGGCCGGTAGGCATGGCGCAGTGGCTGCGGGGGCACATCGCCAACCCCATGAATCAGGCATGGTTATCCCGCATCGCGCTGTGTACCATGCCAGTATCCGGTAGCGAGACGCCGGACTTTGTTACCGCTGTGCGTCAGCAGTGCCCGCAAGTGTTGGCGCGGTTGCTTGAGCGGGATCTCGGCTTATTCAATGACGAGGGCCTGGACGCTATCGATGAGCCTCGGCAAAGACTGCTGCTACAGGAGTACGGAGCTATCGATCATCCCTGTGCCGCGGAGGTTTCGGCCTGGCTGCGGGGCGCTTATGCGTTTGATCCAGCCTGCCTGACAGACTAAATTCCCGGGCGTGGCAATCTGGGCTATAGAATAGAGGCTACACATGGAAACCATTGCGGCGGAGAAAATCGGCAATTGGGTCGAGGAAAATGCAGCGGCGCTGGGCCTGGCAGAGAATGAACAGCAGCAAATTCGCTGCCAGCTTGAGTTGAGCTGCTATTGGTTGCCGCAAACACCCGTTTGCAGCTTTGGCTTTGAGCTGACCTTGCAGTGCATCGCGGGTTGCACCGTCCCAATCGAGCTTGTCATCCAGGAGTATGGCGAATCTACTGCGCCGCCGCTTCGCATATGCCTGAACCGGCCGCTGCGGCTCGATCCCGTGTGCATTGCCAAGCCCTGGGGGCAGGAAATCTGGTATACGGGGGTGGAGCAGCGAGGCGTATGCGGCTTTCGCGCCAGCGGGGCAGGTTCTGTGCCTCTACCCTGGTTGCTTGAAACTCTGTCACACTGGCTCACGGGCGATCGCCGGGAGTTGGTGCTATTGAAAATTCTCGACCCCTTGGCCGACGAGGTGTGGGGCGACCTGTACTTCGAATTGCACCAGGAAAAGCGAGAGGTCTATGTGGTAAGCCATGTCGACACCGGCGCCTGGCCTGATGGTGTGGGGGCCATACGCTTTGGCTTCGATCCGCAGCGGCTGGCGGCGTATGGCAGTGACGAGGAGTTCAAGATCGCTTTCAGGGCCAGTGTGGCAGCCTATGAGGCCATCCGTCGCAAAATAGATCAGGCCCTCGATGAAAGGCGGGCGCAGAGCGGTGTGGCGATGGATGCGCCGGTAGCTCCAGAGCAAATCCAGCACTGGCAGCAGCAACTACCCTCCGGCTTACTGGAGCAGGAGCAGCACCTGCGGCAGCAAATGGAGGCTTTTTCCAGCCTCCGGCCGCTGCGAGTCGGGGATGTGGTGAAAGTGCCCTGCTATACCCCCCATGCTCTGCAGCATGGCGTGCGAACCGTCGAGTTTCAGACTCCGGTCTACGAACGCAAAATCCTGTCTTTTGCCCAGAAAGTCCTGACCCAGAATCATTGGGATACAGACGAGGCGGTGGCGCTTATGGCGCTCGAGCCAGAGCCGGAGCAGCCATTTCGCAACTGTTATCAGCGCGATGGTGTGGTCATTGAAACCATCGTCGATTTTGCCGACTTTGAGGTGCAGCGCTGGCGCCTGGACCCGGGTTGTAGTCACGACCTTTCTGTGGCGGGGAGCTACGCCCTGGTAATGGTGGTGGAGGGTGAAGTGATAGTCGAGGGATGTCTGTTGCAGCCGGAGCAGGCATGCTTGATTCCGGGTTTGATGGGATCGGCAAGACTGCGCCAAAGCGGTGCGCTCGTCGCCACGGTGCTGGTGGCTTACCCTGCTTGACGTGAGCGTCGTGCTGCTGTTGAACGGGTGTGGACATTGTGGCAGAATGCAGCGCTTGCTTTTCCCGGCCAATTAACGGATTCGTTCAGAACGTTATTTTATTTCAAAGAGATAGAGTGGTATTCTAAGAATCTACCTTAGAGTACGTGGGGCTATTTCAATGTTTCCGGGTTAGTTAAGTGCGGGTGTGGTGAAATTGGTATACACGCCAGATTTAGGTTCTGGTGCCGCAAGGCGTGGGAGTTCGAGTCTCCCCACCCGCACCATCTTTTTGGTTTTACACGTCGCAACCGGCTCCCAATGGCGGGGCTGCTAGAACATTGAATTTTGAGGTATCCACATGCAGGTTTCTATTGAAACAACCACCGGTCTCGAGCGCAGGCTGACTATCGGTGTGCCGGCTGAACGTATTGAACAGGAGATCAACAAAAGGCTGCAAAAGGCCGCCAGTAGTGCTCGCGTCGATGGCTTCAGGCCGGGCAAGGTGCCCATGAAAGTGCTGCGGCAGCGCTATGGTAGCGGCGTGCGCCAGGAGGTCATCGGCGAGGTCATGAGCCAGTCTTTCTACGAGGCAGTGGTCAAGGAGGAGCTACAGCCTGCCGGTCAGCCGCAAATTGAACCGAAGGAGATGGAGCCCGGTAAGGATCTGCAATACGTTGCCACCTTCGAGGTTTATCCCGAGATCAAGCTCGGCGATTTAAGTGCTATTACCGTGCAAAAAGCGGTTGCCGAAGTGACCGATGCGGATATTGACCGCATGATCGATGTGTTTCGCAAGCAACAAGGCGGTTATGAGCTTGTTGATCGCGTCGCCAAATTGGATGATCAGGTAAGCATCGACTACGTGGGCACCCGGGATGGAGAGGCGTTCGAGGGTGGCAGCGCAGAAGGCGCTGACCTGGTCTTGGGTTCCGGCGGCATGATACCCGGGTTTGAAGACGGTATTGTAGGCATGGGAGCGGGGCAGTCCCGGACTCTCGAGCTGACATTTCCTGAAGACTATCACAGCGAAGAGCTCAAGGGCGCCGCAGTTAAGTTCGAGCTTACGGTTAATGGCGTTAGTGAGCACAAATCCGCAGAGCTAAATGAGGAATTTTATGCACACTACGGTGTCCCTGATGGGGGTGAGCCGAAATTTCGCCAGCAGATTGTCGATAATATGCAGCGGGAGCTAAATAAGGCGGTCACCACCAAGGTTAAGCAGCAGATTATGGATCAGTTGGTTGATATGCACGATGTGCAGCTGCCGGGTGCATTAGTAAAAAGTGAAGTAGATGTGCTGCGCAAGCAGATGTTTCAGCAGTTTGGTGAGGCCGCGGCCCAGTTGGATGAGTCTATTTTGCCCGATGAAATGTTTGCCGAGCAGGCCGGACGCAGGGTGGCGCTGGGTTTGATTTTGGGAGAATTGATTAAATCCGAGGAACTTGTATCGGACCCGGCTAAAGTGCGGGTCATGGTCGAGGAAATCGCGGCGACTTACCAGGATCCAAAAGAAGTGGTCAACTACTATTACGGCAATCAGGAGTTGCTGCGTTCGGTGGAGTCGGCGGTATTGGAAGATGAGGCCGTTGAAAGAATATTGGCGGCGGCAACTATGGTAGAAGTAGCACAGAGTTATGAGGAGGCCGTTGCACCTGCTGCTGAAGGCGAGAAAGAGGTGGCAGAGGACGCTGAGTAACATGGTAGTGATGGTTGCGGAGCGGTCAACCCGGTTCTGCGACTTGCTTTATTGATGACTGTTAATTATGTTCATTGAAGGACTTTGATTTCAGCGCCTCATTGGAGAATTAGGGGAGAATTAGGTGATAAAACCCGGTAGTTATAATTCATTAGAAGAAAAAAATATTGGCTTGGTGCCCATGGTCGTGGAGCAAACTGCGCGAGGTGAGCGCTCCTACGACATCTACTCTCGACTGCTCAAGGAGAGAGTGGTATTTATCGTCGGGCCGATCGAAGACCATATGGCCAACCTGATCGTAGCGCAGTTGCTGTTCCTGGAATCCGAAAATCCGGACAAAGACGTCCATTTGTATATTAATTCACCCGGTGGTTCAGTGACCGCCGGGCTTGCGATCTACGATACCATGAAATTTATCAAGCCCGATGTGAGTACCATGTGTATTGGCCAGGCGGCCAGCATGGGAGCCTTTTTGCTCTGCGGAGGCGCTAAGGGCAAACGTTTTGCGCTGCCCAATGCGCGCACCATGATCCATCAGCCCAGTGGGGGCGCCCAGGGGCAAGCGACTGATATTGATATCGCGGCCAGGGAAATATTGATAATCCGCGAGCGGCTCAATCACCTGATGGCGGAGCATACGGGCCAGGACATCGAGACCATCCGCCGGGATACCGAGCGGGATAACTTTATGGACGCCAGGCAGTCCATGGAGTTTGGCCTGATTGACGAAGTGCTGGAGCGCCGGTTGGACTAGGGTTTTTGGCGAATAATTTGCAAATCTCGTAAAAGGGGCTTGCAATATGGCTTGGAAATCCCCACCTTTAACTCTTAATTTTAAATTCTGAGGTGTTGCTTGCATGGTTGACGACACGCGTGGCAGTGAAGACAAGGGAAAACTCTTGTACTGCTCTTTTTGCGGGAAGAGTCAGCATGAGGTGAGAAAACTCATTGCCGGCCCATCTGTATTTATCTGTGATGAATGTGTTGATCTGTGTAACGACATTATTCGCGAAGAAGTACAGGAAAGCGGTTCGGATGGCTCCCAGGATAGCTTGCCTACACCGCTGGAAATTAGCGGCATACTCGATGAGTATGTCATTGGTCAAAGTCGTGCCAAGAAGGTTCTGGCGGTAGCGGTTTACAACCACTACAAGCGCCTGCGCTATGAAGAAAAAGGCAAATCCGATGGCCAGGTCGAATTGGGCAAGAGTAATATTCTACTGGTGGGGCCTACCGGCAGTGGCAAGACCTTGTTGGCTGAAACTCTTGCGCGCTTGCTCGACGTGCCCTTTACTATTGCCGACGCTACCACATTGACCGAAGCGGGCTATGTCGGTGAGGACGTCGAGAATATCATCCAAAAATTGCTGCAGAAATGCGATTACGATGTTGATCGCGCCCAGATGGGCATTGTCTATATCGATGAAATCGATAAGATTTCGCGCAAATCTGATAACCCATCAATTACTCGCGATGTATCCGGTGAGGGTGTGCAGCAGGCACTGCTAAAGCTGATAGAGGGCACGATTGCGTCTGTACCTCCCCAGGGAGGTCGTAAACACCCGCAGCAGGAGTTTTTGCAAGTCGATACTTCCAATATCCTGTTTATTTGTGGTGGCGCCTTTGCCGGCCTCGAAAAAGTGATTCGCGAGCGTTCGGAAAAAGGCGGCATTGGTTTTAGTGCCGAGGTCAAGAGTAAGGATAACGCCAAGAATATTGGCGAGGTGCTTTACGAACTGGAACCCGAAGATCTGGTTCGCTACGGCTTGATTCCAGAATTTGTAGGCCGCTTGCCGGTTATTGCGACTCTGGAAGAGTTGGACGAAGAAGCTCTGGTTAGAATTCTGACCGAGCCTCGCAATTCATTGACCAAGCAGTACGGCAAACTGTTCGAAATGGAAAACGTTGAAATAAATTTCCGCGAAGATGGCTTGCGAGCCATTGCCTGTAAGGCGATGGAGCGAAAAACTGGTGCCCGGGGCCTGCGTTCAATCCTGGAGTCGGTATTGCTGGACTCCATGTATCGCATCCCTTCCGAGCAAAATGTGAGCAAAGTGGTTATCGATGAATCAGTGATTAAGGGTGACTCGGAGCCGCTTGTCGTTTACCAAACCCAGGAAACTACCGCTCGCGCTGCACCCGAAGAGTAAAGGTTGCTAGCGCACCCAAAGAGCCGCCATGAGCCATACCTTTTCAGTTTACAAGCTCGGCGGCCTTGAAACACCTAAGATCCGTCCCCATCTTCTGCTATTGTTTTATAGTCGGGCAAACTAATGCTGTTGCCCCGATATCGGCCATTGAAAAACGGAGCCTCTTGTGGAGAAAGACCCCCTGAAAAGTGCTGCTGAAATAGTCGATATACCGCTATTGCCCCTCCGGGATGTGGTTGTTTACCCTCATATGGTGATACCGCTGTTTGTTGGCCGCGACAAGTCAATTTTGGCGCTGGAACAGGCCATGTCTACCGATAAACAAGTGCTGCTAGTGGCGCAAAAAAGTGCCTCTGATGATGACCCCGATAGCGATGGTATTTACCGCCTGGGCACGGTATCAACCATTTTGCAGCTGCTGAAACTGCCGGATGGAACCGTAAAAGTGCTGGTTGAAGGTGGTTGCCGGGCGTTCATCGATAGTGTTGATGAGGGTAAAGGTTATTTCCAGGCATCTGCACGTCGCCTTTTCTGTGAGGCCCTGGACGAGAAGGAAGAGGATGCCCTGGTTCGCTCCTTGATGGATCAATTTGAGCAATACGTGAACCTCAGTAAAAAGGTGCCCCCTGAGGTGCTGACTTCCCTCAATGGCATCGAGGAAATTGGTCGCCTGGCCGATACCATAGCAGCGCATATGTCGCTCAATATTGAGAAAAAGCAGGAAATTCTGGAGCTGCCAGATATCGGTGAGCGCGTGGAGCTGTTGAATTCACTACTTAGTAGTGAAATCGACCTGCATCAGGTAGAGAAAAGAATTCGCGGGCGAGTTAAAAACCAGATGGAGAAGAGCCAGCGCGAATACTATTTGAATGAGCAGATGAAAGCCATTCAGAATGAACTTGGTGATCTGGAAGAAGCCCCCAACGAGCTTGAGATGCTGGCGAAAAAAATTGAAGAAGTTGGCATGCCGAAAGAAGCCGGGGACAAGACCCGAGCGGAGTTAGCCAAGCTCAAGATGATGTCGCCGATGTCGGCGGAAGCATCAGTGGTTCGAAGCTATATTGACACCATGGTTGGCGTGCCATGGAAGAAACGCAGTAAAACGCGCATTGATCTTAAAAAAGCGCAAGCGGTGCTGGATCGCGACCATTACGGCTTGGAAGAGGTGAAAGATCGGATTATTGAGTTTCTCGCGGTGCAGCAAAGGGTTCGAAAACTGAATGGACCCGTGTTGTGTTTGGTGGGGCCTCCCGGCGTGGGCAAGACTTCCCTGGGCGAGTCGATTGCACATGCGACCAACCGAAAATTTGTGCGTATGGCATTGGGCGGAGTAAGAGACGAGGCGGAAATTCGCGGCCATCGCAGAACCTATATCGGTTCGTTGCCAGGAAAAATTGTCCAGAAAATGTCCAAGGTCGGGGTTAAAAACCCACTGTTTTTGCTGGATGAAATCGACAAGATGGGCATGGATCATCGCGGTGATCCCGCCAGCGCAATGCTTGAAGTGCTGGATCCGGAGCAAAATAAATCCTTTAACGATCACTACCTGGAAGTGGACTACGATCTGTCAGAAGTTATGTTTCTCTGCACCGCAAACTCTATGAATATACCTCCACCCTTGATGGATCGCATGGAGATCATCCGGATCCCAGGCTATACGGAAGACGAAAAACGCAATATCGCGCTCAAGTATTTACTGCCGAAACAGATAGACAAGAATGGTCTAAAGCCTGGTGAGCTCGATTTAGATGAAGACACCATTGAGGAAATCATCCGCTATTATACGCGGGAGGCTGGTGTTCGCGGTCTGGAGAGGGAGATTGCAAAGATCTGTCGCAAAGCCGTTAAGGAAATCCTTCAGGAAACGAGCGATATTCCGGTGCTGGTCAATGCCCGGAATACAGAGCATTTCCTGGGTGTCCGCAAATTTAAGTTTGGGCTGGCGGAAGAGGCAAATCAGGTCGGTCAGGTTATTGGACTTGCCTGGACCCAGGCAGGTGGTGATTTGCTCACCATTGAAGCCTCTGCGGTTGTGGGTAAAGGACGCCATATCAAGACCGGTTCGCTGGGGGACGTGATGCAGGAGTCCATCCAGGCGGCGACTACTGTAGTCCGCAGTCGTTCCCAGGCCCTGGGTATACCGGCTAATTTTCATGAGAAAACCGATATCCATATCCATGTGCCCGAGGGCGCGACGCCGAAGGATGGCCCGAGTGCCGGTATCGCCATGTGTACCGCGATGGTGTCGGTATTAACCGGCATTCCGGTAAAAGGTGATGTGGCTATGACTGGGGAAATCACACTGCGTGGCCAGGTACTGGCCATTGGCGGCCTTAAGGAAAAACTACTGGCGGCGCACCGGGGTAATATTCGAACGGTGATTATTCCTGAAGAGAATATTCGTGATCTAAAGGAAATTCCAGACAATATCAAACAGGATCTTGATATCAAGCCGGTTAAGTGGATCGATGAGGTACTAGAGTTAGCGCTGGAAAAAATGCCTGAGCCGATGCCCGATGAAGAATACCTGGCGGGCATGGAGGGAGCGAAGGATGTGCCCGGCAATGGTGCATCCCCCAGGAAGACACATTAAAAAAACGATGTTGGCCTTTAACTATCTTGACCCATCATTATGCGCTTGGTATAAAGACGAAAATGTATCGTAAGTGACCATCGGGCGGTACTGCGGGGGCGGCAGCCTGTTATCTTGCCAATCGCTAATTTATCGCTGTTCCAATTAAATGCCAATACAGGGCCACTTGAAAATATCTTAATAAGGGGACTAATGTGAACAAATCTGAACTTATAGAGGCTATTGCGGAATCTGCTGATCTTTCAAAGGCCTCTGCAAGCCGCGCGCTTGATGCGGTCACGGAGACTATTGCCAACGCTTTGAAGTCCGGGGATCAAGTTGTGTTGGTGGGATTCGGTACTTTTTCTGTTAAAGACAGGGCGGCTCGAAAAGGGCGCAATCCGCAAACCGGAGCACCTATTGAAATCGCAGCGGCCAGAATTCCCGGTTTCAAAGCGGGTAAGGCCCTGAAAGACGCGGTCAACTAGCAGGCCTAAAAAAAACAGGATTGAATACGCAACATCATTCAAGTTACAAAAGGTAAAAAGACAAAAGGTAAAAAGCGCATCGCCTCTGATGCGCTTTTTTTTATGAAGCTACAGTGGTCGGGAGTTTTCGATGCTGCAACAAATCAGGTCTAACCTGCAAGGCATAGTGGCTCGCGTCATTATAGGTCTTCTCACTATTCCATTCGTACTCTGGGGCGTGGACGCATTTTTTCTGGACTCCGGTAATCCGGACATTGCTAAAGTCAATGGCGAGCCGATAAGCGAGCTCGAGCTCAATCAGCAGGTGTATCGTCAACGACAGCAGATGCTGGCCCGCATGGGGGATAAAATCGATGCGTCACAAATCGATGAGGCCATGTTGCGAGGTCCAGTATTGGAGCGGCTGATTCAGCAGCGGCTGTTTGAATCTGCAGCCGACTCCGGGGATTTGTTTATTTCCGGCGCCATGGTGGATCGACTTATATTGCAGCAGTCTGATTTTCAGGATGACGGCGTGTTCTCTCCGCAGCGATTTGAAGCACTGGTGCGGGGCAGTGGCATGACGCCAGTCCATTACAAAGAGGCCATGAGAAAGCAGTTATTGGTGAGCCAGCTGTTAAGCGGCTATGCCGCTACTGAGTTTATTACCCAGGCGGATCTGGAACTGGCGGCGCGAATATCCGGCCAGAAACGCGACGTTGAATATGCGCTGATGACGGTCGAGCAGGCGGCACAGAAAGTGTCAATTGACGAGGAGGAAGTTAATAGTTATTACCATGCGCACCCCGAGGAGTTTGTGACGCAGGAGACTGTCTCGGTGGAATATATTCAGCTGCGCCTTGAGGATTTTTATCCGGAGATCGGGGAGAGCGAAGTGCGCGCGGCGTATGATGTGAGTGTCGCAGATATGGAGCTTGGCTCTCGTCGCAGGGCTGCTCATATCTTACTGGAGCTTGGTGACGGAGATGATGACGAGCAGGTTCGCCAACAAATTGAGACAATCGCCAGCCGCATTGCGGCAGGTGAAGAGTTCAGCGAGCTGGCGCGGGAATACTCTGACGATATTGGCTCGGCGCAGATGGGGGGTGATCTGGGTTACTCGGATGGCACAGCGTTTCCCGATATTTTTGAGAGCACCCTGGCTGAGCTGGAGCTCGGAGAGGTGTCCGCTGCCATCAAAACCGACGCCGGCTGGCACGTGGTGAAGTTGGTGGAGGTCGAGCAGGCTGAAGTGCCGACTTACGCGTCCCGGCGTGAGGATATTCTCAGTCAGTTGCAGCTGGATAAGGCTGAACCAATGTATGCGGTCAAGCTGGAAGAGTTGAAGGATATCAGCTTTAACGCACCGGATTTGACCTCGGTTGCAGAGCAGTTGGCCCTTGAGACGAAAACATCGGACATGTTCAGTCGCGCAGGAATGGCCACCGGGTTGTTTGCTGAAAAGCGATTGCTTGCAGAAGCGTTTACCAGCGTGGTGCTGGATCAAGCGGTCAATAGTGAAGTGGTCGAGATATCTCCCACCATGGCTGTGGTATTGCGGCTGGCGGAGCGCAAACCCTCAGAGCAGATACCCTTTGCCGAGGTCAATGAGCGCTTGACTGAGCGTTTGCGTACAGAAAAAACTACTGCATTTATGGTGCAGCGAGCTGAAGATATACACGTTGCGGTGCAGGGTGGGCAGTTACTATCCGTAATGGCAGACAATGAAGGCCTGGAATATGCGCAGTTTCGGGAAATTGGCCGTGATAATATTGCTGAAATGCCCAGGGAAATTGCAACGGTGGCTTTTCAACTGAGCCCGCCAGCGGAGGGTGGCTCTAATTATGCGGTTAAGGCGCTGGCTGACGGCAACGTGGTGGTGGTCGCTGTCAATAAGGTGGAGCCGGGTTCACTGGCAGATATTGATACCGCTAGCCAGGAAAACATGAGGCGCTTGCTGGCTCGATATCGTGGGGAGCGTGCGATTGAGGGCTATCGTGCTTCGCTGCAGGAAACGGCTGATATCAAGATGATGTAGCTGCTGACTATGTTTTATTGAAAACACTCCCCAGGGTATTTTCAAACTCGAATACGTAATAATCGTAAATTTTGACATTACTTTGCCCCGCCCGTGGCAGAGGGTGCTCTCAGTAGATCAGAAGGAAATTTATCGTGTACAAAGTTCGCACCTACAATCAAATTTCAGTAAAAGGGCTGGAACAACTACCCCGCGACAGCTACGAAGTCGCCAGTGAAATTTCCCATCCCGATGGCCTGCTGTTGCGCAGTTACAAGCTTGCTATGGATGAGGTCGGTGATACCGTTAGAGCCATTGCCCGTGCCGGTGCGGGGGTTAATAATATTCCCGTTGCCGCCTGTACTGAGCGGGGGATTCCGGTTTTTAACGCCCCGGGTGCCAATGCCAATGCGGTGAAAGAGTTGGTGCTTGCCGGGCTGCTATTAGGTTCTCGAGGCATCGTTGAGGGCATTGATTATGCCAGGACGCTAGCGTCCATGGATGACTATAAGGCTATGAGTGCCCTGCTGGAGAAGGAGAAAAAACAGTTCAAGGGCAAAGAGCTGTCCGGGCAGACGCTAGGTGTCGTGGGTCTGGGGGCGATTGGCTCCAGAGTGGCGCAAACAGCGTTATTGCTGGGTATGGACGTCATTGGCTTTGATCCGGCCCTGTCTGTCGATGCCGCATGGCGATTACCTGTTGATGTCAAAAAGATGGAAAATCTTTCATCGCTGTTCTCCAGGGCCGACTATGTGACACTCCACTTGCCGGCACTTGAGTCCACTCGCAGCTTGATTAACACTGACGCGCTCAATGGCTTTCGTGACGGCGCTGTGCTGCTTAATTTTGCCCGCGATGAGATCGTAGATGTCGCTGCCGTCAAGGCAGCATTGGAAAGCGGTAAACTACGAAAGTATATCTCTGATTTCCCCCATCCTGAGTTGTTACAGGTGGAAGGAAATCTCTGCATGCCCCATATTGGCGCCAGCACCGATGAGGCCGAGGACAATTGTGCGATCATGGTTGCCCGGCAGCTTAGGGATTTTCTTGAACACGGCAATATCTGTAATTCAGTGAATTTCCCCTCCCTTGAGTTGGAGCGTACCAGCGGTGCAAGGCTGGCAATAACCAATCACAATATCCCCAGGATGCTGGGCCAGGTGACATCGGTTCTCGCTGACGCCAATATTAATGTCATCGACCTGCTTAACAAGAGTCGAGATGATATTGCCTATAATCTGTTGGACCTTGAAACGGCTCCGTCTGAAGCGGTAATGCAGCAATTAGCGGACGTTGATGGTGTTATCAACGTACGCCTGCTATAAGTTGAGGCAGGAGTAGGTAGAGTTCGAGGGTCGCGCAGAGATGGATTCCATCCAGCGTATGCTCGAGCAATTGGCGCCCGGCCAGCGTCCACCGCTGGAATTGTGGCATCCACCGCTGAGTGGTGAGATTGATATTTTGATCGACGCCGACGGCGTGTGGTACCACGAAGGCTCGGAGATCAAGCGTTTTGAGCTGATAAAATTGTTCGCCTCCATCCTGCGCTATGAGGTGGCCAATGGCTTTGTGCTGGTGACACCCGTAGAAAAGTGGATAATACAGGTTGAGGATGTCCCCTTCATTGCTGTTGCCATGGATCACAGGCGGCAACAGGGCGAAGACAAGCTGGTATTTGTCACTAATGTTGGTGAGGAGGTGTGCGCGGGCCCCGAGCATCCAATCGAGCTGCGCGGGGACGCCGTGCAAACCGTGCCCTATATCCGTATTCGCTGCGGGCTAATGGCTAAGCTCAGTCGGCCCATTTACTACGAACTGGCTGAGTTGGCCACAGAACATGACGGAGTCCTGGGTGTCTGGAGCGGTAGTGAATTCTATCCGCTTCAGGTGTGAGAACGCCCCTTTA
>CBDUUA010000004.1:0-19935 GCA_965370135.1 uncultured Cellvibrionales bacterium | reverse complement strand
CTCCAGCAAGTAACCACCCAACTGTGCGCTGGCAACACCACTGCGCTCAACAATCGCATCAAAAGACGTTACATGGTAGTCAATGGCATCCAATACCATGGCCAAGTGTGGCTCCAGGCCTGCAAGGTCAGGTGCGACTTGAGTAGCCGCTGCCGTGTCCATGGCCACCAGTTGCAACAAGCCACCCAACTCCTCGACGATATGGCTGGTCGTCTCCACCAGTTTGGCCCCATCTCGAATCAAGCTATGGCTGCCCTTGCTGTTCGGGTTGTGAATGGAGCCTGGGATCGCAAACACTTCTCTGTTGTAATCGAGGGCGAGACGCGCTGTGATCAGGGAACCGCTCTTTGCCGCTGCCTCTACTACCAGAGTCCCCAGGCTCATACCGGCAAGAATTCGATTGCGCCGAGGAAAGTGCCGGGGCAGGGGGGGCGTCGCCAGCGGAAATTCGCTCACCAGGGCGCCCTGAACCAAAATCTTCTCTGCCAGACCACCGTGACGGCGGGGATAGATTCGATCGACACCCGTTCCCAATACCGCAATGCTGACACCCGCAGACTCCAGCGCGCCCTGATGAGCCGCGCCATCGATACCGAGCGCCAGGCCGCTGCTGATGGCAAATCCCGCTGCCGCCAGTTCCCGGGCAAAGTCCATGGCTGTTCTCAGGCCGCTGCGACTAGCGCTACGGCTACCGACAACAGTGAGCTGAGGTAGGGCTAACGCCGTGACATCCCCCCGCACATAGAGAGCACCGGGCCGATCGGGGATATCCCGCAGCAGTGCAGGGTAGTCCGGATCCAGCGGGCAGAGCAGGTGGATATCCTGCTGCTGCAGTTGCTGCTGCCACTGCAGCGCCTGCTGCCATTCCCTGCAGCGATCAGCAGTGCGCCACAATTGCAGCAGGGCACTATTGATAGCTGTACTGGAGGTAATGGGCAGATCAATGCGACGAGCAGACCAAAAGGATTGGGGACATGAGAAGCGTTGCAAGAGTTGTTCTATGATATTCAAGCCCAGCCGAGGCTGGGCATGTAATAACAGACACAGTAGTTTTCTTGAGTCATCCATAGGTCATCCTTGACATGGATTTTGTTGCAGCAGCCCGGACAATTCCTGGCTGAAACGAACTCGAACTATGGCATTACGTCGAGTACCGGCTCACCGTTTAACACGTTTAACACGTTTAACAACAACATCACAACAGCGCATTTTGTTCTCTGCTCAGGGCATTTCGACACTGTCGCCCACTTCCAGGGGTTGGTCGGCCTTAAGCACCAGCGCATAACTCATTTTTTCCTGAACGCTGAAAAACATCAATAAGCCCGCGCGCACATCCGGTAGTTTTACCAAAGAATCGGCGATATCATCCCGCACGGTTTCACCCATCTTGTAAATCGCCATAACATTGCCGGCACCGACACCATCACGACTACCGAGATTGACCATCACGATATCCATGCGCCCAACCTGGGTGACCCCACCTTGCACGTCGAGGATCATGCCTTCGACTTCCTGGGATGGCTCACTGGGCTGAAACCGGGTGAGCAGAGGCTTACCGGCATTGGGTAGCAGCCGATCACCATTGCGCACTTCCTGGGTGGTGCGGTTTAGCACCAGGGTTGCCACATCATTTTCCTGGGAGAACTTCCTGGCCTCGCCAATATCCGTTGCCTGTATGCCAAGTACTTCATCCGTCTCCAGATCCCGATACAACCTGCCCTCGCGATAGAGGCCATAGATGTTATGGTTGACGGCAAACTCACCACGAGCGTAAATTTTATCGCCAACGCCCGAAATGATATTGCGCTTTTCACCAGCGACTACATAGGGAGCACCATCCATTTCGCCAGGATCTACGAAGCGGCTCTGGCTCAGGAAAGCATTGATCTTGTCCAGTGGAATAGCCGGTATGGCATTGTCAATCGGCTCGCTACGCATGGTGGGGCTCAGCTTTACAGTATTGCTGAGTGATCCCCGCGTGACATCGAGACGCGGCCTGCCGTCCAGATAGATCAGGGATAACATATCTCCCGGAAATATCAGGTGAGGGTTCTCAATCTGCGGATTGACGTGCCAGATTTCGGGCCACAACCAGGGTTCCTGCAAGAAACGCCTGGATATATCCCACAGGGTATCTCCCTTGACCACCACGTATTTATCAGGGTGGTCCGGGTTCAACACGACATCGGCGGCAATGACTGACATTGCCATTACCATGGCGCCCGCTAAGCCGAGTAGCCACTTTTTCATACCGGTATTCCTTTAGACAAGTTGTTGAAATCGGGCCCATGCCACAATAACAATAAGAGCGATTTTTCATCCTGATTTGTATAATATAGCACTCATCAAGCGCTCTGCTGCTTGCGTCAAGAATGAATTAGTCGGCCTGCTCTCACAATCTTAGCAGCGCAAGTTTTAATTTCACTAGAACTTACTGGAAGTCGATCACAAAGTAGCTATGGCGATACTGGAAATCCTCGAATTCCCCGACCCCAAACTGCGCACCAAGGCTAAACCTGTGGTCACGGTCAATGCTGCCATTCGCCAGCTAATCGACAATATGTTCGAAACCATGTACGCGGCGCCCGGTATCGGCCTGGCGGCGACCCAGGTCAATGAGCATCAACGCATAATCGTTCTCGACCTGTCAGAGGAACAAGACCAGCCGATGGTGTTCATCAATCCGCAGTTGGAGATTCTCGATCACACCACCGAGGATTACGATGAGGGCTGTCTATCGGTGCCTGGCTTTTACGAAACCATCAATCGCCCACGGCGCATATGCGTACGCGCCCTCGATCGGCAGGGTGTGGAACAACAGATGGAGGCCGAGGGCCTGCTGGCGGTTTGTATCCAGCATGAGGTTGACCACCTGCAAGGCAAGCTATTCGTCGATTATCTATCAACCATTAAACGCCAGCGCATTCGCAGCAAGCTGGTTAAGCAGCATCGAATCAAGGCATCGTAACAAAACCCATGACCCCAAAGCTCCCGGCTTCCGAACCCTCCCTGCGCATCGTTTTCGCCGGCACCCCCGATTTCGCTCGAGTCCATCTTGAACTCCTTGTAGCAAGCCATCACCAGATAATCGGTGCGTACACGCAACCCGACAGAGGAGCAGGTAGAGGCAAAAAATCTCGCGCCAGCCCAGTCAAGCAATGCGCACTGCAACAGCATATCCCGGTATTCCAGCCCACCAGCCTGAAAGGTTCCGCAGCACAGGCAGAACTGGCAGCACTGGCGCCCGATATCATGATAGTGGTGGCCTATGGTTTGCTACTGCCACAGGCGATACTGGATATTCCCCGGCTCGGCTGTATTAATGTGCATGCCTCCTTGCTACCCCGTTGGCGCGGTGCGGCACCGATAGAACGAGCCATTGCCGCGGGGGATTCACAGAGCGGCGTGACTATTATGCAAATGGACAAGGGTCTGGATACCGGCCCCATGCTATGCCAGCGAGCATGCTCTATTGATGGCGATATGACCGGTGATCAATTGCGCCAGCACCTCGCCGAGCTTGGGGGCACGGCGCTGCTGGATACCTTGCAGCAGATCGCCCACGGCGAGCACAAGCCTGAACTACAGGATGACACTCTCAGCAACTATGCCCCCAAACTGGAAAAAGCAGAAGCCTGGATAGACTGGTCCAGGGATGCAACTGCTATAGCCAGAACCGTGCGCGCGTTTTGCTCCGCCAATGTGAGCGTATCCGCCATTGGCGAGGAGCGCATAAAAATCTGGATGGCCCACGGGGAATCGACACCCCACCAACAAGCTGCCGGTACCATTCTCAGCGCCGACAAAAGCGGCATCGAGGTCGCCTGCGGCAGCGGTATTCTGCGCATCACGCGACTACAGCTACCAGGTCGCAAGCCCCTCGATGTCGGCGCTATTTTAAATGCCCGGCGGGCCATGTTCGAACCTGGCACCCGGCTGAATAACCATGGCTAAACCAAATAGCCCAAGGGCCGCTGCCGCTACCGTACTGGCAGCACTGCTACAACAAAAGGGCTCTCTCACTCGCTTGCTACCGCTGCATACTGAGTCCGTAGAGGGCCGCGACCGCGCCCTGGTCGGGGAGTTATGCTACGGCGTATGCCGTTTCTATCCGCGCCTGAATGCTATTCTCAACACCCTGGTCAGCAAGCCCCTGAAAACCAAAGACAGCGATATCAAAAGCCTGTTGTTACTCGGTTGCTACCAACTCAGCTATATGCGTATTCCTGACCACGCGGCAATCTCAGAGACCGTGGCAGCCGCGCGACAACTCAACAAACCCTGGGCTACCGCGCTCATCAACGGCGTGCTACGCCAGTATCAGCGCCAGGCCGAACAGCTCATCGCAAAACTCGGCGAGGCAGAAAACCTCAGTCATCCCGCCTGGTTACTGCAAAAATTGCAGCAACAATGGCCACAGCAATGGCCCGCTATCGTCGAGGCCAACAACAGCACCCCGCCGATGACACTGCGAGTCAACCAGCGTAAATTTGGCCGCAATGACTATCTTGAGCAATTGCGGCAGGCCGGTATTGAGGCCAGACCCGGCGACTTGAGCCCAGTCAGCATCTACCTGGATCAGCCCTGTGATGTCAAGGCACTGCCCGGCTTCGCCGAGGGCGCCTGCAGCGTGCAAGATGAGGCCTCGCAATTGGTCGCGCCACTACTGCAGCCGGCAGAGCAGGGGTATCTTCTGGATAGCTGCTGTGCGCCGGGGGGCAAGACCTGTCACCTGTTAGAACTCGCTGCTACCGATACCGCTCTGGATGCTGTTGACATCGAAGCAGACCGACTGAGTCGAGTGCAGCAAAATCTGGAGCGCCTGGGACTAACGGCTAAACTAATCTGCGGCGACGCAAGCAATCCGGCAAGGTGGTGGAACCGCGTGGCCTATGATGCAATACTGCTGGATGCCCCTTGTTCAGCCAGCGGAGTTATACGCCGCCACCCTGATATCAAGCTGCTACGCAAACCCGACGACTTGCACAAGCTCAACAGCTTGCAAGGTCGTTTACTACGCGCCCTATGGCCGTGTTTACGCGTAGGGGGCACATTAGTGTATACAAGCTGCTCGGTACTGCAGGAGGAGAACGACCAGACTATCGCTGCATTCCTGGATCAAACCGCCAATGCCAACTTGCGAAAAATCGAATGCGACTGGGGTCTGGCGACACCATATGGCCGACAGTTGCTACCGCAAAAAGGTGGCACCGATGGTTTTTTCTACGCTAGTCTCACCAAGGCCTCATCGACCACTTAATGCTGTTATGCAAGATTAATCCACCATGAAGATAATTATTCTCGGCGCCGGCCAGGTCGGCGGAACACTGGCAGAGCACCTGGCCGGCGAACACAACGATATCACTCTGGTCGACTGCAACGGCGAACGCCTGCGAGAGCTGCAAGACCGTCTCGATATCAATACAATTACCGGCCATGCCGCTCACCCAAAAGTAATCCGGGATGCCGGTGGCGATGACGCAGATATGCTGGTAGCGGTTACCGCCTCAGACGAAACCAATATCGTGGCCTGCCAGGTTGCGGATATGCTGTTCCAGACGCCGACCAAAATTAGCCGGATACGCTCTCCCGACTTTGCCTCCAACAGCAAACTGTTTGGCGAAGGAGGTTTCCCCATCGATGTCATTATCTATCCTGAACAAATCGTTACCGAGCACATAAGTCGGCTGCTGGACTACCCCGGTGCACTGCAGGTTTTAGATTTTGCCGACGGTCGGGTACAACTGGTAGCCGTCAAAGCCTATTACGGTGGTCCCATGGTCGGCGAGGAGTTGCGCGTCATTCGCAAACACATGCCCGGCATCGATACCCGAGTGGCTGCTATCTTTCGTCGAGGCCAGGCGATATTGCCCGAGGGCGATACCATCGTCGAGGTCGAGGATGAAGTATTTTTTATCGCTGCCAAGGAGCACATTCGACAGGTTATGGCGGAGTTGCGTCGTGTCGATCAAGACTACAAGCGCATCATCATCGCCGGCGGTGGCAATATCGGTCATCGCCTGGCAAGTAATATCGAGCGCCGCTTCAATGTCAAACTGATAGAGCGGGACTATGATCGCTGCCGCTTTCTATCGGATGACCTGGCCCGCACCATTGTGCTAAACGGCAGCGCCTCCGACAAGGACTTACTGGTTTCTGAAAACATCGAAGACTGTGATGTCTATTGTGCCCTCACCAACGATGATGAGGCCAATATCATGGCCTCGTTACTGGCCAAGCGACTCGGCGCGCGCAAGGTCATCACCATAATCACCAACCCGGCCTATGTCGACCTGATGCAGGGTGGTGAAATCGATGTTGCAATTTCGCCACAGCAAATTGCCATCGGCACCTTGTTGACCCACGTGCGTCGCGGGGATGTCGCCAATGTACACTCACTGCGGCGGGGCGCTGCAGAAGCGATCGAGTTGATCGCCCACGGCGATAGCCAGAGCTCCAGGGTAGTGGGCAGGCGCATGGACGAGATTAATTTACCCGAGGGCGTAAGCACCGGCGCCGTGGTGCGAAATGACCAGGTGCTTATCGCCCATCGCGACCTGGTGATTGAAACCGACGACCACATGATCCTGTTTTTTGTCGATAAATCGAAAATCCGTGCAGTTGAGAAACTGTTCCAGGTAGGCTTTACTTTTTTCTAAGCGAGGGAATGCTCTATGCGGCTTGCCACCAGTCTACGTGTTCTCGGTGTGCTGCTGATGCTGTTCAGCGCGACCATGCTGGTGCCGCTCGCCGTGTCACTGTGGTACCAGGACGGTGAACACCAGATGTTCTTTCTGGCATTTCTGATCGTGCTGGTTTCTGGCCTGGTTTTCTGGCTGCCAACTTATCGCGACCGAAGAGAATTGCGCGTCCGCGATGGCTTTCTGATCACCTCCTTATTCTGGTTGGGTCTTGGCATCGCCGGCTCGGTACCGTTTATATTGACTTCCTCTGAGTTGCAATTATCAACAGTCGACGCCGTATTTGAATCCATATCGGGACTTACCACAACCGGCGCAACGGTGATTACCGGTCTCGATGAACTGCCGCACTCGATACTCTATTACCGCCAACAACTGCAATGGCTCGGCGGTATTGGTATTGTCGTTATCGCTGTCGCCATCCTTCCCATGCTCGGCATTGGGGGTATGCAGTTGTATCGCGCGGAGACACCCGGACCGATAAAAGACACCAAGATGACACCGCGCATCACCGGCACCGCCAAGGCGCTGTTCACTATCTATGTCATGTTGACGCTTCTCTGTGCTCTGTCATTCTGGCTGGCCGGCATGAGTGGCTTTGATGCCATTTGCCACGCCTTCTCTACCATCGCAATCGGTGGATTTTCCACCCACGATGCCAGCATCGGCTATTTTGACAGCCCCGCAATTATGATGATTTGTAGCGGTTTTATGCTGGTTGCCGGCATCAACTTTGCCCTACATTTTGTCACTTGGCAGCGATACAGTATCGAGCACTACATCAAGGATCCGGAGACGATTTTCTACCTGTCGGTGATCACCGGCGTCACCGTTGTAACCTGTTACTATCTCGCTTTGAGCGGTACATTTTCAGTCAGCGACAGTCTGCTACAGGGTATTTTCCAGACAATTTCCATTGCCACCACCACCGGATTCGCGACCACAGATTTTTCCCAGTGGCCAACTTTTTTGCCAATTCTACTGCTACTGTGTTCCTTTATTGGCGGCTGTGCGGGATCCACGGGAGGCGGCATGAAGGCGGTGCGGATCATGCTGATATTGCGTCAGGGCTTTCGCGAACTTGCCCAACTGGTACATCCCAATGCCATCATTCCCTTGAAAATCGGTAGTCGCCGGGTGCCAGCCAAAGTTGTCAGCGCAGTATGGAGTTTTTTTGCCGTCTACATGGTGTGTTTCTCCTGTATTTTGCTGGTGCTACTGGCAACAGGCATGGACTATCTAACTGCATTTTCTGCCACCACGGCGTCGCTCAATAACCTGGGACCGGGTCTGGGTGATGTCGCAGCCAACTACGCCAACACCACAGCAGTAGCCAAAGTAGTCATGAGCCTGGCAATGTTATTGGGTCGCCTGGAGATCTTTACCCTGCTAGTGTTGTTCACACCTATGTTCTGGCGTCGATAGTGCCCGCACTACCCCATATCAAATGGAATCGGCGCTTCGCATCGTCTATCGAGCCCAACAAACCGGCAGAGGTGCTACTGCACAACCTTCATCTGTTACCACAACGGGGTAGGGCCCTGGAGTTGGCCTGCGGCCTGGGTGGCAATGCATTGCTACTCGCCAGGCAGGGCTTACAGGTTGAAGCGCTGGACATTTCCTCCGTCGCACTGGAAAAGCTGGCAGGTTTCGCTGCCGGCAACAGCTTGAGCGTCACCACCGGGCAATGTGATATTGAAGACAACTGGCGTGCGACTCAAAAATACGATGTCATTGTGTGCTGCCACTATCTTCATCGCTCTCTGTGTGCCGGTATTCAGTCCGCATTGAGCAATGGTGGCCTATTATTTTACCAAACATTTACCCGGGACAAGATCGATGCCATAGGCCCCAATACAGCTGACTATCTGCTGGAAACTAACGAGCTTTTAACTCTCTTCGATCAACTCGATACCGTCTATTATCGCGAGGATGGCCGCAACGGTGACCATTCCCGGGGCCTGCGTAATGTCGCCTGCCTCGTGGGCAGAAAGCCGCCTGGCTAACACCCGAATACGTGTTGCAGCATTGAGAACGCGGTTCCATACTTGTATCAGATGTCTTTATTAAATCAACAAAGGAGCCACTGAATGAGTATCTGGGCAATTGTCGTGTTGGTCGTACTCGGTATCACCGCTGTGTACGCCATTGCCATTTATAATGGTTTGGTGTCGCTGAAACATGCGGTGGGAAAGCATCTGGCCAATATTGATGTGTTGTTGAAACAGCGTCATGAAGAGTTGCCAAAACTGGTGGCAAGCTGCAAACAGTATATGCGTTATGAACAAGCTACACTGGAACAGGTAATAAGTGCTCGCAACCAGGTCGCTAAAGCGCAAAAAAAGGGCGATATACAACAACTCGGTGTGGCTGAAACCAGTTTGCGCAAGGGACTCGGTCAGTTATTTGCATTGGCGGAAAACTACCCCGAGCTCAAAGCCAATGACAATTTCCAGCACCTGCAACAGCGAATCAGCGGTCTTGAAAACGCTATCGCCGACCGGCGCGAAGTCTACAACGAATCGGTCAATAACAATAATATTCGCATTGAACAATTTCCCGATATTATCATTGCCCGGTTTTTTGGCTTCAAGGATTTCGAACTGCTGGAGTTCAGTGAAGCGGAGATCGAGGACGTCGACGTCAAAATGCTATTCGAAGCTTCCTGAATTGTGACTGCATGGTTAATTTTAGGCTTTTTTATCGCGGCATCACTGACACTGCTATACGCTTCTTTCAAGAGCCTTAAAAAAGCTCGAACCATTGAAGATGTGCCGACATCCAGAATACGATCAGCCCACCAGGGATACGTTGAATTGATCGGTGTCGCCAGACAGCAACAACAGGAGCACCTTGTCAGTGCCCCGCTAAGCAGTACTCCTTGCCTGTGGTACGACTATAAAATCGAACGCTACCAGGGTGGAAAAAACAGTCACTGGACCACGGTAGAAGAGGGCAGCAGCGAAGCCTTTTTCGAGTTGTTCGACGGCACCGGAAAATGCCTCATCGATCCTCGTCACAGCGATGTTTTGACCTCGGTAAAAAAGCGCTGGAGCGGTTATTCCCGTCACCCCGCGCGCATGCAAGAGACTTCGCTACTAGGGCGACTGCGTCGCCAGCGCTATCGCTATACCGAACGCCGCATCCATGCAGACCAACCGGTCTATGCTATTGGTCGGTTTCAAACGATTCATGCCAGCAGTGCCGAGCAGCAGCAAAAAGACCATGTCGCCAGACTTATCGCCACATGGAAGCAGGACTATGAAAAAATGTTAGATCGGTTCGACAGCAACAGGGATGGACATATCGATCAGCGCGAGTGGCAACGGGCAAGAGAACAAGCAGCGCAGGAAGCGCAACGGCATGTGGCCGCTAACTATGACAATACCGATATCCACATTATGAGCAAACCAGCATCTGACCAGGCTTATATACTCTCTACTACTGACCCCGCTGAACTGACCAGCCATTACCGGCAACGATCCCTGGGCCTGCTGCTAGTGGGCCTGGTTTCCTGTGGCATCAGTATCTGGTTTGGATTGAACAGGCTCTAACAGTTTGTTCGAGGTAGCACTGCTGATACCACAAAATGACCCCTATACCGCTGCGTTTGAGAGCCTTGGAAATTTAGAATCTGCAGCGGATTAAGTATGCCGACAAAACCGGTATAATGTGCGCTTTTTGCACCAAGCGGTGCGCACTATCGAGGTCAGTTTGAATAAACAAGCGAATGCGAATAGCAATACCTTTCAAGGTTTGATCCTCTCCCTACAGGAGTTCTGGGCACAACAGGGCTGCGTTATCTTGCAACCACTGGATATGCCGGTGGGTGCAGGTACCTTTCACTGGGGCACCTTCCTGCGCGCTATCGGCCCGGAGAGCTGGAACGCAGCCTACGTCCAACCCAGCCGCCGTCCCTCCGATGGCCGCTATGGTGAGAATCCCAATCGCTTGCAGCACTACTATCAATTCCAGGTGGTGATGAAACCTTCACCGCTGAATATACAGGAGCTCTACCTGGAGTCACTAGTCAGTCTCGGCATTGACACCCTGGTTCACGATGTCCGCTTTGTCGAAGATAACTGGGAGTCTCCCACCCTTGGCGCCTGGGGTCTGGGCTGGGAGGTGTGGCTCAACGGCATGGAGGTGACACAATTCACCTATTTTCAGCAAGTGGGCGGGCTGGAGTGCTTTCCCGTTACCGGTGAGATTACCTACGGTCTCGAACGAATCGCCATGTATCTGCAGGGCGTTGATAGCGTCTATGATCTCATCTGGACCCACGGTTCCAGCGGACCGGTCAGCTATGGCGATGTATTTCACCAAAATGAAGTAGAACAGTCCTGTTACAACTTCGAATACGCCAATGTAGATTTTTTGTTCAAGGCCTTTGCAGAAGCCGAGCGCGCCTGCCTGCAGTTGGTCGAGGCAGAGCTGCCACTGCCAGCGTATGAACAGGTATTGCAAGCCTCGCATACCTTCAACTTGCTGGATGCTCGTCACGCCATTTCGGTGACCGAGCGACAGCGCTACATACTGCGAGTTCGCACCCTGGCCCGGGGCGTCGCCAAAAGCTACTACGAAGCGCGGGCGGAACTCGGTTTCCCGCTAGCGGAGGAAGCGCTGCGAGCGCAAGCAACGGCAAGGCAGGGCAGGGAGGTGCAAGCGTGAAGACACAGGATTTTCTGGTTGAAATCGGCACCGAAGAGTTGCCACCCAAAGCGCTGCGGACACTTGGCCTTGCTTTTAAAAACGGCATCGAGTCCGGCTTACAAGAGCTCAAGCTCGGCTTTCAAGGTATCGAATGGTTCGCCACACCGCGCAGATTAGCTGTTCTCGTTCACCAGTTGGAAGACAAGGCTGCAGACGAACAGCAGCAAGTTCTGGGGCCACCAGAGTCGATTGCATTCGACCAGGCCGGGCAGCCTACCAAAGCAGCGCAAGCCTTTGCCAAAAAGAATGGCCTGGCTGTCGAGCAGCTGGAATTGATCGATACCAGCAAGGGCAGGCGACTGGTACACCGCCGTATCGCCGCAGGAGCCCAGGCCGTAGAAATGCTGCCAGATATCATCAAACACTCGCTGGATCAGCTGCCCATTCCCAGGCGCATGCACTGGGGCGCTCTCAAAGATGAGTTTGTTCGGCCGGTCCACTGGTTGCTCATGCTATACGGTGAGCAAGTACTCACTACCACTATAATGTCCGTGACGTCAGGCAGTGACAGCCGAGGACATCGATTTCACAAGCCCGGACCGCTGCATATCCAACGCGCATCAGACTATTGCCGCACACTGTTGGAACAGGGCAAGGTTATTGCAGATTTTACTCAACGCAGGGACACTGTGCGCAAGCAGGTAGAGGCGGAGGCAGCGGCGCTGGGGGCACAGGCTGTCATCGACGATGACTTACTGGACGAAGTAACCGCACTGGTTGAGTGGCCAATTGCCATGGCAGGTCAATTCGAGGAGCGCTTTCTCGAAGTTCCCGCGGAGGCCCTGATCTCCTCCATGAAAGAACACCAAAAATATTTTCACGTGGTGGATCAAGCGGGCGTGTTACAGCCCTACTTTATTTTTGTAGCCAACCTGGAGTCCAGGGATCCCCGGCAGGTAATTCTGGGCAACGAAAAAGTGATTCGCCCACGGCTGTCGGATGCCACATTTTTTTACGAAACTGACCGTAAACACAGCCTGGAATCTCGCCGACAACGCCTTAAATCCGTCGTTTTCCAGAGCAAGTTGGGCAGCCTGTGGGATAAATCAGAACGCGTAGCAAAATTGGCACGGTTTTGCGCCCGGGAAATTGGGGGTGATGCTGATATGGCTGAAAGGGCCGCACAACTGGCCAAGTGCGACCTGGTATCCGAGATGGTGTTTGAGTTCAGCGATCTTCAGGGAATCGCCGGCTATTATTATGCCCTCAATGACGGCGAGAACCCGGAAGTCGCCGAGGCGATGAAGGAACAATATTTGCCCCGCTTCGCGGGTGATGAGTTGCCGGCAAGCAGAACCGGCAGTGCACTGGCGCTGGCGGATCGCATTGATACCCTGGTCGGTATCTTCGGCATAAACCAAGCGCCCACAGGTTCAAAAGATCCTTTTGCCTTGAGGCGAGCAGCCCTGGGGCTTATTCGGATTATTAGAGAAAAACGCTACCGAACACTGGATGTAAACGAGCTCATCTGGGAGGCCAATGTCGGCTATGGAGACCTGCTTACCAATGCTAACGTGCAACAAGACGTGTCCGATTTTATTTTTGACCGCTACCGCGCTATCTATCACGATGAAGGCATAGAGACCAACACGGTACTCGCGGTACAGCGGGTCATCCAGGGTAACAAGCGCATCCCCCACAATCCCTATGATGTGGCCTTGCGGATTGAAGCTGTCGAAGCCTTTCGCACACTGGCTGATGCTGAGGCATTGTCCGCCGCCAATAAGCGGGTACAGAATATCCTGGCCAAACAGTCCGGAGACGCCGGCATAGAGCCGGTTAAACCCGAGCTATTACAGCTTCCCCAGGAAGTCGAGCTCAACCGCCTGGTGGTGCAGATGGGGGCGCTGATACCCCAGCTTTGCGAGCAGCAGGCATATGCCAAAGCCCTGCAAAAACTGGCAAACCTGAGGCTAGCTGTAGACGACTTTTTTGACCATGTAATGGTGATGGATAAGAATGCCGCTTTGCAAAAAAATCGCATTAACTTGCTAAGAGAACTCAATCTATTGTTTTTGCGTATCGCTGATATTTCGCAATTGCAAAACCGGGGCGGGAAGTGAAATTACTTATACTGGACCGGGACGGTGTCATCAACGAGGATTCGGATGACTACATAAAAAGCGCTGACGAGTGGCGGCCCATACCGGGAAGTATAGAGGCTATAGCGGCACTGTCCCAGGCTGGCTTCACTATTTATGTCGCCACTAACCAGTCTGGCCTGGGTCGTGGCCTTTTCGGCCAGAGTGAGTTGGACGCCATGCATACAAAATTTCGTGATATGGTGACCAGGCAGGGTGGCTCCCTGGGAGGAATTTTCTTTTGTCCCCATCGACCGGAAGAAAATTGTAGCTGTCGCAAACCCAAACCCGGCCTGCTACAACAAATATCGGCAGACGCTAAATGTTCACTGCAGCAAGTGCCACTCATCGGTGATAGCTTGCGAGATCTCGAGTCCGGCCTGGCCATGGGGTGTTCACCAATCCTGGTCAAGACCGGCAAGGGCAACAAGACCCTGGCCAAGTTGAAAGCAGAAAACTCCCCACTCTTGCTGCAACTGCCAATCTTCGATTCACTGGCACAAGTTGCTGGAAGCCTATTAAAGCATCAAGCTTTGACCGCTGGCGAACACCCCAAGTGCTGATAATTCAAAGCGTATTATTCTATTTTGGCTATATCCGGCAATGGCTTCAGGCCGCTACCTACTCTAGGCTACCTACTCTGGCACTAGACATCCAGGTTGGCGACAGCCAGTGCATTTTTTTCGATAAAATCACGCCGCGGCTCAACATGGTCACCCATCAAGGTCGCAAAAATCTGATCCGCAGCAACAGCATCCTCAATCTTTACCTGGAGCATGCGCCTAACCTCAGGATCCATAGTTGTCTCCCACAATTGATTCGGGTTCATCTCCCCCAGACCCTTATAGCGCTGTATATTGTAGCCTTTGCGGGCCTCTCTCATCAGCCATTCAAGGCCACCAGAAAAGCTAACTATCGTTTCTCTGCGCTCCCCTCGCTTGATATAGGCACCGCCCTCCAGTAAATTGCCGATCAAAACACCTAGCTCAACAATAGTGCGATATTCCTGTGCAGCAAAAAATTCCCTGCCAATAAGGTGTTCATGGGGCACACCATGGGCGACAACCCTGATGTGGGGCAGCCACATATCTCGCTCATTTGATTTGCGACAGTCGACCTCGTAGATCGCCGATCCTGCACCCTGGCTATAATTTTGCTGCAGCTTCTCTTCCAGTTGCTCACACCAGCTCTCGACCACGGCTTGCTGACCCAAATCCTCAGGGCTTAGGCGCGGTAGAAAAACCATCACCTGCAATACTTCCTCTGGATAGATACGGGATAGACGCTCAATAATTTGCATGGTGGTGCGATAGCGCGTCACCAGATTCTCAAGGCTCTCACCAACTATTGGAGGCGCTTCTGAATTCACATAGAGTTCCGCGCCATCGAGGGCGGCCTGAGTGAGAAATGAATTGAGCGCTTCATCGTCCTTTAGATAATTTTCATGCTTGCCTTTGCTGATTTTATAGAGCGGCGGCTGGGCGATGAAAATATGGCCGCGCTCAATCAGCTGAGGCATCTGGCGAAAAAAGAAGGTTAGCAACAGAGTGCGAATATGAGAGCCGTCTACATCAGCATCGGTCATAATGATAATACTGTGGTATCGCAGCTTGTCCGGATTGAATTCCTGCTTTCCAATGCCGCAACCCAGGGCCGTGACGATAGTACCCACCTCAGCTGAAGACAGCATTTTGTCAAACCGGGCTTTTTCAACATTGAGAATCTTACCTTTGAGAGGCAAAATCGCCTGGTGTTTTCGATCGCGACCCTGCTTGGCTGAGCCCCCTGCAGAGTCACCCTCCACCAGGTAAAGTTCAGATAAAGCCGGATCCTTCTCCTGGCAATCTGCCAGCTTACCGGGTAGTCCGGCGATGTCGAGAGCGCCCTTGCGCCGGGTCATTTCCCGCGCTTTGCGTGCCGCCTCCCTGGCCCTGGCCGCATCGAGCATTTTTTGAACTATAGATCTCGCCTCGTTAGGGTTTTCCAACAAGTAATCATTAAACAGACGATTCATGGCTTGCTCTACCGCTGGTTTAACCTCTGACGAAACCAGCTTATCTTTGGTTTGCGAGGAAAACTTTGGATCTGGCACCTTAACGGAGACGACAGCCGTTAATCCTTCCCGAGCGTCATCGCCCGTCGTATTAACACCGAGTTTGGCTTTTTTCGCCAAACCTTCTCGCTCTATGTAGCTATTCAAACTGCGGGTCAACGCGGACCGGAAACCGGCTAAATGACTACCGCCATCGCGCTGGGGAATATTATTGGTGTAGCAGAATATAGACTCCTGATAGCCATCATTCCACTGCATTGCCACCTCAACTTCAATGTCATCCTGCTCTGTCACGAAAGTAAATACAGGGTTTATCGCACTTCTATTCTGATTCAGGTATTCAACAAAAGCCTTCAAGCCACCCTCGTAGCGATATTCTTCCTGGCGCCCGCTGATTTCTTCCTTAAGCGTGATACCGACACCAGAATTAAGGAAAGAAAGCTCTCGCAGCCGCTTTGCAAGAATATCAAAGTGAAACTCAATATTGCTAAAGGTCTCACCCGAAGGCCTGAATACTACCTCTGTACCGGTGTAGTCGGTCTCTCCGACCTCGCACATAGGCTCTTGAGGTACACCATGGCGATATACCTGCTCATAAACTTTACCCGCCCTGCGCACTGTAAGTCGTAATTCTTCTGACAAAGCATTTACCACAGAGACGCCAACACCGTGCAGCCCACCTGATACTTTATAGGTGTTGTCATCAAATTTTCCACCGGCATGAAGTACAGTCATGATAACTTCCGCTGCGGATACGCCCTCTTCCTCATGGATATCGACAGGGATACCACGACCATCATCAGTTACGGTAACCGACTGATCCGGGTGGATGACGATGCTGATGGTATTACAGTATCCTGCCAGCGCTTCATCGATTGAGTTATCAACCAATTCAAACACCATATGGTGCAGACCAGTGCCGTCATCTGTATCACCGATGTACATACCTGGGCGCTTACGTACCGCATCGAGGCCCTTCAAGACCTTTATGCTGCTTGAATCGTAGTTGCCATTGTTTTCATTATCACTGCTCATAGGTTTTTCCACATGCTATTCATAAGATACTCATGAAATATTCATCGACTATTGCTGGCAAACAACTCCGTGTTCCACGTGGAACACACTGAGCTCCTGTTGATCAAAACAATTATTCCTTAAATCCCGCGCTTCAATACTGGTAACAAAAACCTGGCTGCGCAACTCATTGAGTAACTCGCACAACAAGCCTCTTTTTTGTACGTCTAACTCAGAAGGTAAGTCGTCTACCAAAAAAACGCACTGCTTATGCTGCGAACTTTGTAGTACCTCGGCTTGCGCCAGTCGCATTGACGCTGACAGCAACTTTAATTGACCCCGAGACAATACATCCCCAACTGGCATCCCGTGTAGTTTAACCTTCATATCGGCTCGATGAGGGCCAAAGGTGGTGTAGCCCATATCGTAGTCTTTCAGCGATTGCCGCTGAAGTAACTCGGCAAAATCCCTCTTGCTATCCCACCCTGGGTAAAATGCCAACTCCAGATCCCTACCCTCCGGCCAGAGTCGCTCCATAATACTCACCAATGCCAATTGCCAAGCTGTGAAATACTTTTCCCTGGATAGCGTAACCACGGCTGCCAGTTGAGTAAATTCAATATCCCAGGATTGAAGCTCTTGAGAGTGTATTTTACCACGTCGAAGCAAGGAATTTCTTTGTTTCAAGCTTCGCTGTAGACGTCGCCATTGATCGAGAAAGCAATGTTCCACGTGGAACACCCCCCAATCGAGAAACTGCCGACGCAAAAGTGGAGCGCCCAAAAGCAACTGAAAGGTGTCTGCATTGATTACCTGCAAGGGTAGCATCGCAGCCAGCTCCGCTGGGGAAGACCCCCTCTTGCCTCCCACCTTGATCTCGTGAGCACCTTTACGATCCCTTCGCACACCCACGGAAACTTTACGCTCTGTGGTCGGAGTGATGTCCACGGAAATCTCTCCAAAGACAACAGTCTCATGGCTATCGTAACTAATTATTGGCTTATGCTTGGTACTGCGAAAGGATCGCCCTAAACCGAGTAGATGAACGGCTTCCAGTAGGGTGGTTTTGCCGGCGCCGTTGGCACCGTTAAATAGATTTATACGGGAAAACTGAGGGATTTCTGCTGTCGAAATATTGCGCAGACCTTGAATCTTAAGTGACTGCAGCCATGCCGTTTGCAAGCGAGACTACAGCCTCATCGGCATAACTACATAGAGCGCTTCGGCGTTTTCATTATCTTCTACAAGGGCACTGCTACCCGCATCGGCAAGTGATATCTTTACGGTATCTCCGGAGACTACCCCCATAACATCCAACAAATAGCTTACGTTGAAGCCAATCTCCAGTGCCTCAAACTGATATTCAATAGATACCGACTCCTTCGCTTCTTCTTGTTCTGGGTTGTTGGCAACAATGGTGAGTACATTATCCTCCATATGCATGCGCACCCCGTGGTAAGTTTCATTAGATAATATCGCCACTCGAGCCAGCGCGGCCCGTAAATCCTCTCGATCTGCGATCACCTGTTTATCAGTATTGCGCGGCAAAACTCTCATATAATCGGGAAATTTCCCATCCACGAGCTTGGAAGAAAATGTGAAGTCCGCTGTAGTGGCCCGCAGATGTGAATTGCCTATTGTAATATGGATTTTTTCTTCCTTATCTTGTAGCAATCTCACCAACTCAATGACCCCCTTCCGAGGAAGTATGATGCGGCGATCATCACAGTGAGCAACATTATCAAGTGTCGCCATTGCCAGCCGGTGCCCATCGGTGGTAACCACTTTGAAATTACCATCCTGAATTTCCCACAACATTCCATTCAGATAGTAACGTACATCTTGCTGGGCCATGGCAAACATGGTGTGATCCAAAACCCGTTTTAGATCGCCCTGTAGTAACTCAAAAGACTGCCCGGATGCTATATCCTCGATACTAGGAAACTCACTAGCAGGCAGGGTAGATAGAGTAAATCGACTACGGCCGCTTTTTACTACCACTTTTTGCTGCTCTGAGGAGAAATCAACGAGACTATGCTCAGGCAGTGATTTACAAATATCAAACAATTTTCGCGCGGGCACAGTGACTTCCCCGCAGCTATCGGAATCATCGACTGTTACCCGCCCAACCAGCTCGACCTCAAGATCGGTACCAGTAAGCGATAGCTGCCCATCATCTAGCTTCAATAGTACGTTGGCCAACACCGGCAGAGTATGCCTTCGCTCTACGACTCCCGCCACCAGGTTCAACGGTTTGAGTAGCGCCTCCCGGGCGATAACGAATTTCATAGGCTTGAATTTCCTTAATGTCGTATGACGACCAAAAATATTATGTAGTTAGTGTGCGCAACAGATTTTGATAGTCTTCACGGATATCACTATCGCTGTCCCGCAATTCTTTCACCTTGCGGCAAGCATGAAGAACGGTGGTGTGGTCACGACCGCCAAAGCTATCACCAATTTCTGGCAGGCTATGGTTGGTCAACTCCTTTGCCAACGCCATGGCCATTTGCCTGGGACGAGCAACAGAGCGATTACGCCGTTTGGACAATAAATCCGACACTTTAATTTTGTAGTATTCTGCAGCAGTGCGCTGAATATTTTCCAGGCTGACTTGCCTATCCTGTAGCGCCAGTAAATCCTTGAGAGAGTCCCGAATCAGGGGAATATCGACATCACGCCCGGTGAAGTGAGCGCTTGCTATCACTCTTTTCAGCGCTCCTTCAAGCTCTCTGACATTTGAACGAATACGCTGGGCAATAAAAAACGCCGCATCATGGGGCAGTTCCAAATTTATTTGCTCTGCCTTTTTCATCAATATCGCTACCCGGGTTTCCAATTCCGGCGGCTCAACCGCAACCGTCAAGCCCCAGCCAAAGCGTGATTTGAGTCGTTCTTCCAGCCCCTTGATTTCTTTGGGATAGCGATCACAGGTCAAAATCATCTGTTGACCACCTTCAAGCAAGGCATTGAAAGTATGAAAAAACTCTTCCTGGGAGCGCTCTTTACCAGCAAAAAACTGAATATCATCGATGAGCAGGGCATCGACAGAGCGATAATAGCGTTTGAATTCGTTTATAGCATTTAACTGCAGTGCTTTAACCATGTCCGCGACAAAGCGTTCTGAGTGTAAATAGACCACCTTGGCGTTTGGGTTTTTTTGTACCAGAACATTACCCACTGCCTGCATTAAATGCGTTTTGCCCAGCCCCACACCGCCGTATATAAAGAGAGGATTATAAGCGCCACCAGGATTTGTAGATACCTGATAAGAGGCTGCTCGTGCCAGCTGGTTTGATTTGCCTTCAACAAAGGTATCAAAAGTGTAGTTTTCAACCAGGAAGCTTTGATGTTTTATCGCCCCTTCAACTTG
>CBDUUA010000003.1:0-20262 GCA_965370135.1 uncultured Cellvibrionales bacterium | reverse complement strand
TTGACTATTCATTCAAAACGCTGACTACCGCCAGCTCTATGCTTTGGCACTCGGAACTCTCACTACAGAGTTCGATCACCACCGTATCACCCTCATTCAGGACTTGCCGCAGGCCGATCAGCATCAGGTGCATATGCCCTGGCGCCAGTTGCAACTCACCACCGGCGGGAATATGCAGGGCCGGCACCTGCCGCATCCGCATCATCCCGCCCTCATGGCTGTGCTGATGAAACTCTACTTTGTCGGCTACTGCCGTGCTGGCGCGAGTCACCACCCACTCCTGGTCACCAGGATTGCGCAGGGTCATAAATGCCGCAGTGACACTCTGGCCAGGCGGCAAACCACGCACGTAGCCATCTACCACCACCAACTGAGCCTGGGCGAGCTGCGCCCCCAGGGTCACTATCGCCGCTATCACTACAACCGCCACTTTCAAAGAAAGTCTCATTGCGCTACTCAATCATCCGCTTTACTGCACAAAGCATCCCGTCACCTGGGTCGAACACTGGGTCGGACACCTTGAGAGCGGTCTGGCCGCCGACAATATTCCTCCAGATGGGTTGAGTAAAAATCTATACTATTCCCATGGGGGCGCAATTGTATTAGGTTACGCCCGCAAACCACAGACCCGAAGGGAATGAAAGTGCAATTTACCTGTCCAAAACTGCACTATTTGAGGTAGCCCAGCCCCATGCACCATTTTTTACTCAGCCTGATACTGCTACTGCTTGCCTCCCCGGGCCAGGCGCAGACCTCGCCCTTCGGCAATACCGCCGCTAACATTGGCCTGCCTGGACAGAGTAGTGAATCGTTCCTGCCGGTAGAAAAGGCCTATCAACTCAGCATCAAGCCGACACCCCGTGGCCTGAGCCTGCAATGGCGTATCGCCGACGGCTATTTCCTCTATCGCCATGGCTTTAAAGCGGCTATCGACGGACAAGACCTGGGGGCAACGGCCGACCTGCCTGAGGGCATAGCCAAAACCGATGAGCTTTTTGGCGATGTCGAGATCTACTACCGGCAACTGGTGGCCGAACTCCCCATCGATACCGACTCGGCGTTTATTCTCGAGGTGCAATCCCAGGGCTGCTCTGAGGAGGGCCTCTGTTATCCCCCCTACAAACAGCGCTTCCAGGTCGAGTGGCCCGGCGGGGAGATCCGCGAAATAGACGCTACCGCCCCCCGTACCGCCACCGTGCCACCCGCAGCAGACAGCATCACCCTGCCGTTGGCAGCCCTGTTTGCATTTTTAGGAGGCTTGATTCTCAACCTGATGCCCTGTGTGCTGCCGATACTGTCACTGAAGGCCCTCGGCCTGGCCTCGTCCCATGACAGCCGCGGCCGGCGCATTGCCCACGGCTGGTGGTATGCCGCCGGCATCATTGCCAGCTTCTGCGTCATCGCCGCGGTGCTGATCGGACTCAAGTCTGCCGGCAGTGCCGTGGGCTGGGGCTTCCAGTTGCAGAGCAGCTGGTTCGTCGCCGCGCTGGTGTATCTGTTCTTCCTGATGGCGCTGCTACTGGCCGGAGCGGCGAATGTTGGTGGTCAATGGGTGGGCTTCGGCCAAGCCCTGGCCAGCGGTGGCGGCTACCGCGGCTCATTTTTCACCGGCGCCCTCGCGGTACTGGTCGCCAGCCCTTGCACCGCGCCTTTTATGGGTAGCGCTATGGGCTTTGCCCTCACCCAGGGAGCCGCGGTAGCGCTGCTGGTATTTGTCTGCCTGGGCCTGGGCATGGCTGCACCCTTTTTATTGCTGAGCTACCTGCCCCGTCTCGGTCGTTGGCTACCCAAGCCCGGCGCCTGGATGGAGCGGTTCCGGCAGTTCCTGGCGTTCCCGCTGTTTGCAACGGCTATTTGGCTACTCTGGGTGGTGGGCCGGCAAACCGGTGTCGATGGCATCGCGCTGGTGTTGTCGGGCTGCCTGCTGATTGCCCTGGCGCTTTGGTTTAACGGCGTGTCAATGACGGCAAAAGGTGCCCGCCTGCTACTGTTTGCCGGCGCGCTGGCACTGCTGACCAGCCCTGTACTGAGATCCATGACCACCACCGTCGACCAGCCCGACATCTTTAGTGAAGCTCGGGTCGAGCAATTGCGGGCACAGGGCAAGCCGGTGTTTGTCAATTTCACCGCCGATTGGTGTATTACCTGTCTCGCCAATGAGCGCTGGGTATTGAGCAAAGACGAGGTCATCGATGCTTTTCGGCAACAAGGGGTGGCCTATCTCAAGGCGGACTGGACCCACTACGACCCGGCAATATCCGCCACCCTTGAAAGCTGGGGCCGCTCCGGCATTCCCCTATACCTGTATTACCCCGCCGACATCAGCGGCCAGGTCCGGATATTACCCCAAATACTGTCCATTGATTTAATGCTGAAAACCCTCAGAGAGAATCCCGGCCTCAGACAACCGGCGGTAAACTAGTCGCGAATTAACGGCTAACTCCGTCGAATCAACAAAACATTGGACTCATATCCGCTTTTCATGCACAATCACACGCCTCGATTTTCAGCGCCACCTGAACACCGCATTCCATTCACAGCATTCAATTCACGGCATTCAATTAAGAGCTTCACGCCATGGCAACCGTCCTCGTTCTGCACGGCCCCAACCTGAATTTGCTCGGCACTCGGGAGCCCGGGGTCTACGGCAACACCACGCTGGATGAGATAAACCAGGGCTTGAACGATTTGGCCCTTGGCAGCGGCCACCATTTACAACACCTGCAGAGCAACGCCGAGTACGAGTTAATCGAGCGCATCCACGACGCCAGCCGTGAAGGGGTCAATTTCATTATCATCAACCCGGCGGCTTTTACCCATACCAGTGTCGCCCTGCGCGATGCCCTGGCCGCTGTCGCCATACCCTTTATTGAAGTGCATTTATCCAATGTCTACGCCCGCGAAGCCTTTCGCCAACACTCCTTTTTTTCCGATATTGCAGTGGGAGTGGTGACTGGACTGGGTGCATACAGTTATGAACTGGCGCTACAAGCCGCATTTAACTACCTGAAAGCAGGCAAATCCTGAGTACAGACTAATAAAGAAGACGTCCAAACGGGGAGTAGATAAACACCATGGATATCAGAAAAGTTAAAAAGCTGATCGAGCTATTGGAAGAATCCGATATCGATGAGCTGGAAATCAAGGAAGGTGAAGAATCGGTGCGGATAAGCCGGCACGCCAACAGGACCCAGCCCATTTATGCCGCTCCACCCTACCCAATGCCCCCCGCCGCAGCGGCGCCTGCCCCGGCAGCCGTAGCTGCGGAGGCAGAGGTAGAGGCAGAACCCATCAACGGCCACGTGGTAAAATCGCCGATGGTGGGCACATTTTACCGCTCTCCCTCCCCCAGCTCCCCGTCCTTCGTCGAACTAGGCCAGAACGTCAAGGCTGGCGATGTCGTGTGTATTATCGAAGCCATGAAAATGATGAACCAGATCGAGGCCGATAAATCCGGCGTGATCGAGGCCATCCTGATTGAAGACGGCCAGCCTGTCGAATTCGATCAACCGCTAATCACTATCGTGTGAGCTGCCGCTCTCACACGCTGTAGCTCACTCAGGCTGTAGCTCACACAGTTCATACGAGGCTCCCATGCTGGATAAAGTTGTCATTGCCAACCGCGGCGAGATTGCGCTGCGGATACTGCGCGCCTGCAAGGAATTGGGCATTCGAACGGTAGCCGTCCACTCGACCGCCGACGCAGACCTGATGCATGTCAGGCTGGCCGACGAGTCGGTCTGTATTGGGCCGGCTTCCTCTGCGGCCAGCTATCTCAATGCGCCCGCTATTATCAGTGCGGCTGAAGTCACCGATGCGGTCGCCATCCATCCCGGCTACGGCTTTCTCGCGGAGAACGCAGATTTTGCCGAGCAGTTGGAGAAAAGTGGCTTCCTGTTCATCGGCCCGACTGCCGATGTCATCCGCCAGATGGGAGACAAAGTCTCTGCCATTGCAGCCATGCGTAAAGCCGGAGTCCCCACGGTACCGGGCTCAGATGGCGCACTCGGGACGAACAGCGACGACATCATCGAAACCGCGCGCCGTATTGGCTACCCGGTTATCATCAAGGCGTCTTCCGGCGGCGGCGGCCGGGGCATGCGGGTGGTGAAAAGTGAGGCGGCACTGCTGAACGCCATCTATGTCACCCGCGCCGAAGCCAACGCGGCCTTTGGCGACGAAACCGTCTATATGGAAAAATTCCTGGAAAATCCCCGCCATGTGGAGATCCAGGTACTGGCCGACGGCAAAGGTAACGCGATCCACCTCGGCGATCGCGATTGCTCCTTGCAGCGGCGACACCAAAAAGTACTGGAAGAAGCACCCGCTCCGGGTATTCCCGACGACGTGAGGCAGGTAGTTGCCCAGTCCTGCGTCGATGCTTGTCTCAAGATCGGTTATCGGGGCGCCGGTACTTTTGAGTTCCTGTATCAGGATAACTGCTTCTTTTTCATTGAGATGAATACCCGGGTGCAAGTGGAGCACCCGGTCACGGAGATGGTTACCGGTGTCGATATTGTCAAATGGCAGCTGCGAATCGCCGGCGGTGAGCCCCTGTCCCTCTCCCAGGACGATATAGAAATCAAGGGCCACGCCATGGAGTGCCGCATCAACGCCGAGGACCCCAAGACCTTCCTGCCCTATCCAGGCAAAATAAAACGCTTTCACCCCCCCGGCGGCAACGGCATCCGGGTCGACTCCCACGTCTATAGTGGCTACACCGTGCCGCCTTACTACGATTCCTTGATCGGCAAAATCATCAGCTACGGCAGTGACCGCGACGAAGCCATGTGCCGCATGCGCAATGCCCTCGACGAAATGCTGGTTGAGGGTATTCGCACCAACCAGTCTTTGCACCAGGAGCTGTTGCGAGATATCGCCTTTGGCAAGGGCGGCGTCAATATTCACTATCTGGAAAAAAAGCTGGGACTTTGATGGCCTACGTTAAATAGCCTGCAATGCCCTGGCTAATACTCCATATCGACAGTGACGAGGAGCATTGCGAAGCGATTGAGGACGCCATGGTCGCGAGCGGCGCATCGGCAGTCACACTGCAAGACAATGCTGACCAGCCCCTGTTTGAACCCGATCCCGGGACCACGCCGCTGTGGCGAAAACTGCAAATCAGCGGTTTGTACGACGCCGCCACCGAGATAGAGTCCACGGTCGAACAACTGAGATCCGCTACCGGGCTGGCCATCGCTCAGTACCGGGTGGAAATACTGGAGGACAAGGACTGGGTTCGATCCTGGATGGACAGTTACCAGCCGATGCCGATGGGCCGACGCCTGTGGATCTGCCCCAGCTGGCTGCAACCCCCAGATGCCAGTGCAGTCAATCTAATACTGGATCCCGGCATGGCATTCGGCACCGGCACCCACCCGACCACGTCCATGTGCCTGCAATGGCTCGACGCTGCCGCCATCGACGGCAAAACCGCAATCGATTACGGCTGTGGTTCCGGCATTCTGGCAATCGCCGCGCTGTTGCTGGGGGCGGACTCGGCAATTGCCACCGACAGTGACCCCCAGGCGATTATCGCCACCCGCAGCAACGCCGAGCGCAACCAGGTGGCTAGCGAGCGTTTACATCTATGCTACCCCCAAGACATGGCCGACGTAGCTGCCGCTGATATCCTGCTAGCCAATATACTGGCGGGCACCCTCAGCACCCTGGCACCGGAAATCACCTCACTGGTCAAAATTGGCGGCCAGCTCGTGCTGTCGGGCATTTTGCAACAGCAGGCCGAACAGGTCATGGCGGCCTATCCTGCATTCGAATTCACACCGCCCCGAGAACAGGACGGCTGGGTACTATTGGCGGGCACCCGGATCGCCTGATAACGCAAACACGAAGTATGCAGCAGCTACCGGGACGGCCTATCCTCACCGTCACACGCCTGTTTCATGACTTATCCCGGCAACAGACTAGTATTACCCAGGTGACACCGCGAAAATAACACCAGATCCAGCTCACCCAAAAAGAACACGACAGCAGGCGCCGACACCGGAACCAAGCATGCAAAAGCCGATAGCCTCCACCATCGCTCCCGATGACGATGACGATGCCTCCCTGGATAACCGGGTGACACAGTGCCCACAGTGCGGAACCGCGTTTCGGGTCACCGAGCAGCAACTGCAACTCGCCAATGGGCGGGTTCGCTGTGGCACCTGCCTGCAGGTATTTGCCGCCGCACAACACTGGGCGCCAGTGGTTGATCAAACCGCAGAAGTCCCGGTAACCCTGTGCCACATCGAAGCACAGGAAAAAGGCGGTGAACCGGAGGACAGTAGCGCAACCGAGTTTAGCGACGCCTTCATGGCACTCGACAGTAAATCGGCGGTATCGTGCTCTCTAGCCGATATTGCTGCTGCCGCCGAGCCGGAACAAGACGAGGAACAATGGGCCAGGAAAATCCTGGAAGATGAGGAGTCTGGCGCCCGGGAACCCAGAAATGAATTGCTCGACGCCATTTTGGCGACGCCAGCGCCTGAGGCAGAGGCAAAATCGGAGCCTGAATCCGCGACCCCGGACAGCCCCAGCTATGATCAAGGCGCACTTACCAGCACCGAGGGCTGGATGCAAGAACTTCTGGGTGGCGAGGAAGATGCTGCCACCAGCATCGATATACCGATGCTGGCGGCTGAGCCCCTGCCCATAGATTCAGAGGCAGAGCCGGATCAGGAATATATACCTGAAATTTTCCGCAACCAGAAAAAGCTCATCGACGGCATCCAGCCTGACCCACTGGAAATGCACGCGCGTCGACACATTACCCCCTGGATGCGCTATAGCCTCGGCGCCCTGGCCATGCTGCTGGTCGCCACTCTACTGACCTCCCAGTACGCCTGGTTCAACTCGGAGCAGCTGGCGCACAATCCTCGCTATCGCCCCCTGCTGACCCGCTTTTGCCTGCTCGCCCGCTGCGAGCTGCCCGCAGCTAACGACATTTCCCGCATCAAGAACAGCAACCTGGTGGTCATGAAACATCCCCGCACCGAGGGTGCTTTATTGCTCGATACTATCATCACCAACTACGCCAGCTTCGAGCAAGCCTACCCCTCTCTCTATGTTCGATTCAGCGATATGCAGGATCAGGTGGTGGCGGCACGGGTGTTCACGCCGCAAGAATATCTGGGTGGCGATCTTGTCGGCAGCACCATCATGCCGGTGCGCCGCCCCATACACCTATCCCTGGAGTTGGTCGACCCGGGTGAACGGGCAGTCAATTACAAAATTCAATTGCTGGCGCGACCGCCATCGGCGCCATTCAGCCGCTGATATCTCAAGTACTCATCTTTCAAGCACTCATATTTCAAGCATTAGGGCTTTAATCCAGCCCCCCCAAACGGTATCATAGCCGCCCTTTTTTTCAGCATCTCGTTTGCATGTATTCGCAGGGCGTGATTTGTTTGCCATCGGACCCTACAAACTGACCAGTCCCGTGATCCTCGCACCAATGGCCGGGGTTACCGACCTGCCGTTCCGGAAAATATGCCGACAGCTGGGCGCCGGACTCGCCATTTCCGAAATGGTCATTAGTAATCCCGCCCTGCGCGATAGCCGCAAAACCCGCCTGCGACGTGATCACAGCGGCGAAATCGGGCCACGGGCAGTGCAGATCGTCGGAGCTGAACCCGCCATGATGGCCGCAGCAGCAGTTTTCAACGTCGAGCGCGGCGCAGACATCATCGATATCAATATGGGCTGCCCGGCCAAGAAGGTCTGCAAGCGGGCAGCGGGCTCCGCCCTACTGAGGGATCCACTCCTGGTGCAGCAGATTCTCCAGTCCGTGGTGGCGGCAGTGCCGGTGCCGGTCACCCTGAAAATCCGCACCGGCTGGAACCGCGACAGCATCAATGCCCTGACTATCGGCAAAATAGCCCAGGACAGCGGTATCCAGGCGCTGACCATACACGGCCGCACCCGTCAGTGCCGATTTGCCGGCGCCGCCGAATATGACACGATTGCCCGGGTTGCCACGGATCTCGCCATACCGGTCATCGCCAACGGCGATATCAACTCACCGCAGCAGGCAAAAGATATTCTCGAATACACTGCTGCCGCCGGCGTCATGATTGGCCGCGCAGCCCAGGGCAACCCGTGGATATTCTCGGCCACCAATCACCTGCTAGAACACGGTGTGGCAGCCCCGGAGCCTGCTCCAGCCGACATCGTCAGCGTTATGCTGCACCACCTGCATGCTCTCCATCAGTTCTACGGCTTGCAGCGCGGCGTGGGCATTGCTCGCAAACATATCGGCTGGTACTTGACCTCGCTCAAGGCGGAGAGCTTCCGACATCGGTTTAATACCTTGTCTCATGCCGCCGATCAACAACAGGCCATACGGCATTATTTTGAAACGACTCAACAGGGGGAACTTGCCGCATGAATAACGGCGACTCCACCACCGCCGAACCCGAAAAAGCGGGGGACTCCGACGCCTTTCACGAGCATTTCAGTAAGGCTGCCGTCGGCAATAGCCAGACCTTGCGAGACAGCATCGAAAGCGCGATCAATAACTATTTTTCGCACCTTGATGGCCAAATGGCCAGCGATGTCTACAAGCTGGTATTGTCCGAGGTTGAACCACCACTATTGGAAGCGGTATTGCGCTACACCGGCAACAATCAAACCAAAGCGTCCACCGTACTGGGCTTGAACCGCGGCACACTGCGCAAGAAACTCAAACAGTACGACTTACTTTAGGAGGCTGTCCGAGCATGCTCAAGCTACTGCGCGAACGCGGATACCGATCCGCTCGCTACCGGCCTCCATTCTCGGACAGCCTCCTGGCCACCCCACAAGCAGGAACTACTCGCCATGACCAAGCCCGTCACCATCCGTCGCGCCCTGATCAGTGTCTCTGATAAAACCGGCATCGTCGATTTCGCCCGCGCCTTGACCGACCGGGATATCGAGATACTGTCCACCGGGGGCACCTTTCGCTTGCTACAGGAAAACCAGGTGCCGGTGATCGAAGTATCGGACTACACCGGCTTTCCTGAAATGATGGATGGCCGGGTCAAGACACTTCACCCCAGGGTACACGGCGGCATACTGGGTCGGCGGGGAACCGATGACGAGGTCATGGCGGAACACGGCATCCAGGCTATCGACATGGTAGTCGTCAACCTCTACCCCTTCGAGCAGACCGTCGCCAATCCCGATTGCGATTTGGCCACGGCCATAGAAAATATCGACATCGGCGGCCCCACCATGGTGCGCGCCGCCGCCAAAAACCATCGCGACGTCGCCATCGTGGTCAATACCGGCGACTACGATGCCATCGTGCAAGCCCTGAGTGACCACGAGGGCCAGTTGAGCGCCAAACACCGGTTCGAACTGGCGGTCAAGGCATTCGAGCATACTTCGGCTTACGATGGCGCCATCGCCAACTATCTGGGACAGCTCAGCGGCAACGGCTCGACCTCCTTCCCCGCCACCATCAATCTGCAGTTCCACAAAAAGCAGGAGCTGCGCTACGGCGAGAACCCGCACCAGAGCTCCGCCTTTTATACCGAATCAGAGCTCACCGATGCCTGTATCGCCACCGCCATCCAGTTGCAGGGCAAAGAGTTGTCCCACAACAATATCGCTGACACCGATGCCGCACTGGAGTGCGTCAAGCAGTTCGACCAGCCCGCCTGCGTCATCGTCAAACATGCCAACCCCTGCGGTGTGGCGGTAGCCCAGACTATTCAACAGGCCTACCTGCAAGCCTACAATACCGATGCCGAATCCGCTTTTGGCGGCATCATCGCCGTCAACCGGGAACTCGACGCAGCCACGGCAAGCGCTATCGTCGAGCGGCAGTTTGTCGAAGTCATCATCGCCCCATCGATACACGAGGACGCCCTGGCCATCACCGCCGGCAAAAAGAATGTACGGGTATTGAGCAGCGGCAACTGGAACCAGACCCTTGCAGGGCTCGACTTCAAGCGAGTCAACGGCGGTTTACTGGTACAAGATCGCGATCTGGGCATGGTCACAGCCGGGGACCTGAAAGTGGTCACCGAGCGCGCACCGACTGAAGCCGAGATAAGGGATCTGCTGTTCGCCTGGAAAGTCGCAAAAATGGTGAAGTCCAATGCCATTGTCTATGCCAGGGATCAACACACCATTGGTGTCGGCGCCGGCCAGATGAGCCGCATTAACTCCGCGCGCATCGCCGCGATCAAGGCTGAGCACGCCGGTCTGGAAGTGCAGGGATCGGTCATGGCCTCCGATGCCTTTTTCCCGTTCAGGGACGGTATCGACAATGCCGCCGGCGTCGGCATTACCGCCGTCATTGAACCGGGGGGTTCGATGCGAGACGATGAGGTCATCGCCGCGGCCAACGAGCACGGCATGACCATGGTGTTCACCGGCATGCGCCACTTCAGACATTAACCTGGATTGATCATCCTCATTGCGCCACTCACCTTCATAGCATGATCGTGCACCAGGCCGTCAGCTAAGCCTGAGATGGCCGCGATACGCGCGATCTATTCGGGGAAGCAAACATGAATGTACTTATTATTGGCAGCGGCGGCAGGGAACACGCCCTGGCCTGGAAGGCCGCCCAATCCACCAGCGTAGACACCGTATACGTGGCCCCCGGCAATGCCGGCACGGCGCTGGAGAGCGGGGTTACCAATATCGACATCGATACCATGGACTTCAGCACATTGGCCAGCTTCGCCGACGACAACGATGTCGGCCTGACCATTGTCGGCCCGGAAGCACCCCTGGTTGCCGGTGTCGTCGATTATTTCCAGCAGCGGGAGCTGCGCTGTTTTGGCCCCAGCCAGGGCGCCGCCCAACTGGAGGGATCGAAAGCCTTTACCAAGGACTTCCTCGCCCGGCAGAAAATAGCCACTGCCGCCTACGAGACATTTACCGAAATCGCGCCGGCCACCGCTTATATTCGCGCCCAGGGCAGCCCCATTGTGATCAAGGCCGACGGCCTCGCCGCAGGCAAAGGCGTGATACTGGCCCAGACCGAGGCCGAGGCCATCGCGGCGGTTGAAGACATGCTGGCCGGCAATGCCTTCGGCGAGGCCGGCCACCGGGTCGTGGTCGAGGAATTTCTCCAGGGTGAGGAAGCCAGCTTTATCGTCATGGTGGACGGCCAACATATACTGCCGATGGCCACCAGCCAGGATCACAAAGCCCGGGACAACGGCGACCAGGGGCCCAATACCGGGGGTATGGGCGCGTATTCACCGGCACCGGTGGTCACGCCGGCGATTGAACAAAGGGTGATGGACGAGGTCATTATTCCCACCGTGCGGGGCATGGCAGCCGAGGGCAATACCTACACCGGCTTTCTCTATGCCGGACTGATGATCGACACCCAGGGCAATGCCAAAGTGCTCGAATACAACTGCCGCTTTGGCGACCCGGAAACCCAGCCCATCATGATGCGACTGCAATCCGACCTGGTTGCGCTGTGCCAGGCGGCCATCGATGGCGCGCTGGACAGCGTGAGCGCCGACTGGGATGAGCGCGCCGCGGTCGGCGTGGTGATGGCCGCCGGCGGCTATCCCGGCCACTACCCCAAGGGCGATATTATTGACAGCCTGCCCGCGGCAACTGCCGCCGATGCGAAAGTATTTCACGCCGGCACCCGTATCGAAAACCATAATGTCGTCACTTGCGGTGGCCGCGTACTGTGCGCCACAGCCCTGGGCGACTCAGTGCGGGAGGCGCAACAAAAAGCCTATCAGCTGGTCAAACAGGTGGCGTGGAAGGGTGCCTACTACCGCGATGACATTGGCTACCGCGCCATTGCGCGGGAGCAACAGTGAGACTGGCCGCTACCTTATGCGGCATGCGGCCAGGATTTCGTAGCTGTGGCTAAGCTCAACCCCCGCCCGGCCCATCATAATTGACGCCGAACAGTATTTTTCAGCCGACAAGGCAACTGCTCGTTTAACCTGGGCTTCCTTGAGATTTTCCCCGGACACCTTGAAGTGAAGGTGTATTTTAGTAAACACAGCAGGTATATCCCCGGCCCGCTCCGCCTCTAATTCGGCGCAGCAATTGTGCACGTTTTGTCGCGACTTGCGCAAAATGCTCATCACATCGAAAGCGGCACAACCGCCGATGCCCACCAACAAGGTTTCCATCGGGCGAATGCCGGCATTCCTGCCGCCGTGCTCCTCGGGGCCGTCCATAACCACGGTATGCCCGCTGCCGGACTCACCCAGAAACATCGCGCCATCAACCCATTTTACCGTTGCCTTCATCTGTGCAATGCCCCCTACCCCATGTAATTAGATCCGAGCGAACCCCGCTGCAACCAGGCCATGGGCCACTGCGCAGCAGGCGCCATTATACCCATTGCGGAATTTGTCACCACCGCCACGGCTCAAGTGCCAAAACACAAACCATGTCACAATACGCCGCGCAAAATGTGATAGCGAATTGGCAGATATGACAAGAACGTACCATACTGGAAAATACCTTACGAGATACAAATAAAGAATGGAGTAAGAGTTTGGTCACATTACAATTAGCACCCAAGATTGAGCACCTGGATGATTTTCTGGGATACTGCCACCGGCGCAAATACCCCGGCAAGAGCACCATCATCTATGCCGGGGATTCCTGCGAGTCCCTGTATTACATCATCAAAGGCTCGGTCACCGTAGCCATTGAGGACGATGACGGCAAGGAGATGATCGTCACCTACCTCAATGACGGCGACTTTTTTGGCGAGATGGGCTTGTTCGACGACGAAGATTCCCGCAGCGCCTGGGTTCGGGCCAAGGGCAGCTGCGAGGTTGGTGAAATCAGCTACAACAGATTCAGCGAAATCTCCCCGCGCTTCCCCCAGATCCAACTCGCTCTCGGCCGCCAAATGGCATCGCGCTTGCGCAAAACCACCCGCAAGGTCGGCGACCTGGCCTTCCTCGATGTCACCGGTCGAGTTGCTCGAACCCTGCTCGACCTGAGCAAGGAACCGGATGCCATGACCCACCCCGACGGCATGCAGATCAAGATTACGCGCCAGGAAATCGGCCGCATTGTCGGCTGCTCCCGGGAGATGGTAGGCCGGGTGCTGAAAAACCTGGAAGAGCGCGCACTGGTTTCGGTAAAAGGCAAAACCATGGTGGTGTTCGGTACTCGCTAGCACCACGCGCTATCCGATTATCCGAACAGGCTCCTGAATCAGAAAAACAGCTGCTGTAGTGCAAGCCCCGGATCCGGGGCCTTCATAAACGCCTCACCGACCAAAAAAGCATTGACGCCATGGCGCCGCATGGCGTCGACATCTGCCCTATCGTGTATGCCACTCTCGGTCACCAACAGTCGATCCGCGGGCACCTTCGCCAGCAAATCCAGCGTGGTATCCAGGGATGTAGCAAAGGTGTGCAGATCGCGATTATTGATACCAAGCAAGGGCGACTGCAACGCCAGCGCTAAATCCAGCTCCTCAGCATTGTGAACTTCGACCAACACATCCATCTCCAACTCCAACGCCAGCGCCTCCAGGTCTCGCATCAGGTCGCCGTGATGGCCAAGGGCGGCGACAATCAACAAGATACAGTCCGCACCAATCGCCCTGGCTTCATAGACTTGATAGGGGTCTACCACAAAATCCTTGCGCAATACCGGCAAGCTGCTGGCAGCACTGGCCTGCTGCAAGTAGGCGTCAGCTCCTTGAAAAAAATCCACGTCGGTCAGCACCGACAGGCAGGCGGCGCCCGCCTCCTGATAGCTTACGGCGATAGCCGCCGGATCGAAGTCCTGTCGAATAACCCCCTTACTGGGAGATGCCTTTTTAATCTCGGCAATCACCCCGGGATGACCGGCGGCCAGGGTCCGTCGCAGGGATGCCACAAAGCCACGGCAAGGCGCCCGCTGTGCTATCCGGGCTTGCAAGCTACCGACCGAATCCCGGGCTGAGCGCTGCGCCAGTTCCTGGTGCTTGCGCGAAATTATTTTCTTCAGAATTGTGGGTGTATCCACGCCCGACCTCACTCGCACGCCGCCAACAGGGTGGTAAATCGGGCAAATTCCTGCAGCTTTTGCCACGCCTGGCCCGACGCCATCACATCGTCAGCCAGCGCCACACCCTGGGCAATATCGGCGCTCACCCCCGCCGCGAACAGGGCCGCCCCGGCATTGAGCGCAAGTATATCCCGCGCTGGCCTGGCCTCACCGCTATAGGCTCGACGAATCAGCGACAGGCTCTCTGCCGCACCGGCAACCACCAGGCTGTCGAGGGGCGCGCGAACCAGCCCAAAGTCCTCCGGCGCCACGGTGTAATCGCTAATGCGCCCCTGGTTCAGCTCTACCACCCGGGTCGGCCCCGCGATACTGATCTCGTCCAGGCCGTCATTGGAATGCACCACCAATACATGCTGCGCGCCGAGTTTATCCAGCACCTGGGCGAAGGGCTGCTGCCACTGCTCGCTGTACACCCCCAGCAACATATTCGGCACGGCTGCCGGGTTGGTCAACGGGCCCAGCAGGTTAAACAGGGTGCGCACGGCCATTTCCCTGCGCGGGCCAATGGCATATTTCATCGCCGGGTGATGCTTCACCGCAAACATATAGCCGACGCCCACCTCTTCAATACAGCGAGCAATTTGCTGCGGCTCCAACTCCAGCGACACCCCCGCCGCCTCCAATAGATCGGTACTACCGGAGCTGGAGGTGACTGAGCGATTGCCGTGCTTGGCGACCCGGGCTCCCGCCGCGGCCGCCACAAAGCTGGCAGCGGTCGATACATTGAACAGCCCTGCCGAGTCGCCGCCGGTACCGACAATATCAACCAGGTGCTCACCGCTGAGTTCAACGCTGGCGGACAGCTCGCGCATCACCCCGGCGGCGGCGGCAATTTCATCGATGGTCTCGCCCTTCATGCGCAGCGCCACCAAAAATCCGCCGATCTGCGCACCAGTCGCCTGGCCAGTCATGATCTGGTGCATGACATCGGACATCGCCGCCGGATCCAGATCCCGGCGCTCTATCAATTCACCAATAGCCTGCTGTATTTCCATGGTTCTATTTACCTGTTCAAAAAGTTGGCCAGCAGCTCGTGACCCTGCTGCGTCAAAATCGATTCCGGGTGAAACTGCACACCCTCCACCGCCAGCTGTCGGTGTCGCACACCCATAATCTCGTCGACCTCCCCCGCCGCATCTTCAGTCCAGGCAGTGACCTCGAGGCACTCGGGCAAGGACTGCCCCTCGATGACCAGCGAGTGGTAGCGGGTCGCCTCGAAGGGCTTGGCAAGACCCCTGAACACGCCGCAATCCTGGTGGTGGATCATCGAGGTCTTGCCGTGCATTACCTGTCGGGCCCGCACAATCTTGCCGCCAAACACCTGGCCAATACTCTGGTGACCCAAACAAATCCCCAATATCGGCACCACACCGGCAAAGGCTTCGATGACCGCCATGGACACTCCTGCCTCATTGGGAGTACAGGGCCCCGGCGATATCACAATGCGCTCCGGCTGCAGCAATTTGATGTCATCGACCGTGATTTTGTCATTGCGATAGACCCGCACATCAGCGCCCAGTTCGCCCAGGTACTGCACCACGTTGTAGGTAAACGAATCGTAATTGTCGATCATTAGCAGCATAAGTTAGCTAACCGTTTATTTATTAAATGCATAGTTATTAAATGCATAGTTATTTACGAATTGCATAACTATTTGCAAATTGCATATTTACTGACATTCTCGCACGTACCCTTGTGGAAATGCGCAATTTTCGCGCCATTTGGCAGAAAATCGATTTTCTGCGAAGATCAGGCGCATAATAAGGGTTTACTGCCAAGCACTGGTTAATTGATTGATGTGTTTGACAAGGACAGTTAGAGGAAATAACAAAGTGAACGTGCGTCGTTGGATGATTACGGTGGTTGCATGTGTATTGATTTTTTCTGCCCTGGCTGCCTACAAGGTCATGCAGATAAGGGCCGCTATTGCTTTCGGGAATTCGTTTCCTGAGCCGTCTGAAACGGTTGAGGCAGCAACGGTTGAATCAAAGCTGGTACAAAATTATACACGTGCTATTGGCGAAATCGTTGCGCCACAATCCATGGTATTGCGCAATGAAACGGCCGGCCGGGTAAGCGCAGTCAATTTTAGATCGGGCTCACTGGTTCAACAGGGTGATATTTTATTGCAGTTTGATGTGACCGAAGAAACTGCGCGCCTCAAGGCTGCACAAGCCCAGGCTGAGCTCGCGAGGCTGGACTTGCAGCGCATAAAAAAACTTAAACATAGCGATACCGTTAGTCAGGAACGTTTCGATCAGGCCAGTGCGCAATATAATATTGCCCGTGCAGAGGTCAGTTTCCTGAAAGCTGTTATCGACAAAAAAACCTTGACCGCACCCTTTGCTGCGCGCACTGGCCTACATGAGTTTGAAGTGGGTGACTTTCTACAAAGCAATACCCTGATAACCACACTGGTTGGCATTAATGATTACACCTGGGTGGACTTCAGTCTGCCCCACAAGCAAGCGGGCATCGACCTGGGAACCGAGGTGCGGGTAAGCACAGCCATGTATCCTGAACAGCCACTGGTGGCGGTTGTCGTTGCCAAAGATTCAATAATTTCAGCTGAGTCCCGCAGCTTGCGCTTTAGGGCTCGCCTGCCGGGAAACACAGGTATTCCACCCAACGCCGCGGTTAACGTATTGGTGCCTATTGGCGCCCCCCGGCGACTAGGCCATGTGCCAGTGACTGCGGTCAGGAGAGACGGGCTGGGTGACTATGTTTTTGTGCTGGAGCGCGAGCTAGCAGATGATTCGAGCGGCAAAGGCTATCGCGCACGACGACAATCCGTAACCCTGGGGCTGGAGAAAGATCAGATGGTTGCGATTGTGGCGGGTTTGCAAGATGGCGATTTGATCGCGGCAAATGGTGCTTTTAAGTTGCGCAATGGTCTTTTGGTCTATGTAAAACCGCGCCCGCCAATTAGCAAGTTGAACCAGGGTTCAGACAAAAATAGCGTGTTGACGACGGAGCACAAGCGGTGACAAGAAAGTTTGCCGGCCCGGCAGTGCTGGATATTTTTGTTACCCGACCGGTTGTTGCCGTTGTGCTGTCTTTGGTGCTGGTTATTATGGGCATACTCGCCGCTCTCGATCTTGATGTTTTGCAGTATCCAAAAGTTGAGAGCTCATCGCTGGTTATTTCAACGACCTATACCGGCGCCTCGGCAGAGGTGGTGCAGGGCTTTATTACTGATCCCATTGAGCGTGTTGCCGCCACTGTACCGGGGGTCGACTTTGTTGACTCTTCGACACTTGCGGGCAGGAGCACGGTGACGGTATGGATGCAGTTGAACGAAAATAGCACCCTGGCGTTGGCGGAATTGTCCTCGCGCCTGGAACAAATACGCTTTGAACTACCGGCTGGTGCTGAGGATCCCTCGGTCAGGGTTGAGCGAGCTGATCGCTCCTCTGCGGTATTCTATTTAACGGTCAAAACAGAGAACTTTTCCCGTGCTGGAGTGACCGATTACCTGACCCGCAATGTTAATCCCATTTTATCCTCAATTGACGGCGTTCAACGCATTGGTATTGAGGGCGGGCGCAATCCGGCTATGCGGGTTTGGATAGACCCGTTGCAGATGGCGTCATTCAATATTAGCGCCGAGGATATTCAGTCCGCGCTGGCGGCTAACAATATTATCGCTACCATAGGTCACAGTAAAAACAAACAAAGGCGCATCAATCTGCTGGCCAATACCACAATGCAAACAGTATCAGATTTTGAACAATTGGTGGTGCGAGAAAGTGATGGTTCATTGATACGCCTTGCCGATGTAGCCAGGATTGAACTGGGTGAAGAGGAAGGCGAGGTAAGCGCCCGTTATAGCCAGGATAAGGCCGTTTATATTTCAGTTTGGCCATTGCCGGGAGCCAATGAAATAATTATTGGCGACCAGCTATATGAACTGCTCGAGCACATCAATCCGACCTTACCCGACGGACTACACATTGAAGTGGGCTATGACGGCACGCTGTATATGCGTGATGCCATTCGCGAAATATTTACCACCTTGATTGAAACGATTCTGCTGGTCGGTCTGGTGGTGCTCGTCCTCATGGGGTCTATTCGCACCGCAATCGTGCCACTGATTGCCATTCCCATTTCGCTACTCGGTGCTGTAGCGGCGATGAAATTGATGGGCTTCTCACTCAATTTGCTCACCATCCTGGCGATTGTATTGTCGGTGGGTCTGGTGGTTGACGATGCTATTGTAGTGGTGGAGAACGTCTCTCGCTATATACGCGAAGGCAAGACCCGCATTCAGGCCGCATTGGCTAGTTCACGGCAATTGTCGGCGCCAATCATCGGCATGACGATTACACTGGCAGCCGTGTATGCGCCTATTGGTTTCCTGTCGGGCTTAACCGGCGTGCTGTTTAAAGAGTTCGCTTTTACCCTGTCAGTAGCCGTATTAATTTCGGGCGTTGTGGCATTAACCCTGTCTCCCATTATGAGCGCCTATGCCAACCCCGAAAGCGGAACAGAGGGGCGGATGACACTCTGGGTTAACCAGCGTTTTGATTCTCTGCAACGTGGCTATGGCAGGCTTCTGGGTCATATATTTGAGTGGCGCGCCCAGATTTTGTTTGCCGGCGTATTCTTCAGCATCTTGATTGTCCCTTTTTATGTTTTCTCGCAAAAGGAATTGGCGCCGATTGAAGACCAGGGTGGCATTAATATCATTGTCGAAGCACCCTCGGATGCATCGCTGGCGTATACCACCGACTATATGTTCGACACCGTAGATACTCTGCTAAAATTGCCGGGTGCGGAATTTATATGGCAAATCGTTCGTCCCAGTGGTGGTTTTGGCGGTGTCGAATTTACAGATTTTGACCTGCGTGACAAGAGTGTGCAACAACTTTTACCCGAGGCGTTTGCCGTCGCTTCCGGCATTACCGGATTGAAAGTCTTCCCGATATTGTTTCCAGCGCTACCCACAGCGGGTAATTTTGATGTCGAACTGGTGGTGCAGTCTACTTCATCGGCTAGTGAGATGCTTGACTACGCAAACAAGCTGATCACCGCAGCTTACCAGAGCGGCCGCTTTATGTTTGTCGATACCGATTTGAAAATTGATTTGCCACAGGCACAATTTATCCTGGATCGGGAGCGCATAGCTGACCTGGGTATGAATCTGGCTTCGGTTAGCCGGCAGTTGGGCGTGCTGCTGTCGGGGAATTACGTGAATCGCTTCGATCTCAATGGCAAAGCCTACCGCGTTATTCCCATGGTTGAGGGTGTGTCGAGGCAGAATCCTGCGGCATTGCTGGATTTGCAATTGCGTAATCCGCAGGGTGATTTGATTTCGGTGTCGGCCATTGCGTCGCTACAGTGGTCAACCGCGCCGCGCCTATTGGGTAGGTTTCAGCAAAAAAATGCGTTTCGCATATATGGCGGTGTATTGCCTGGAACCACCAAGGAACAAGGCTTGTCTGCACTGGAAGCTGCAGCGGCGGATCTGTTGCCTGCGGGCTACTCGCTGGACTATGCAGGTGAATCCAGGCAAATACGGCAGGAGGGCAGCACCCTGGTCGGTGTCTTGGCAATTGCGCTGCTATTTGTTTATTTCGTGCTGGCAGTACAATTTAATAGCTTCCGCGATCCATTGGTGGTTTTAGTCGGCTCTGTCCCGCTGGCACTGGCAGGCGCCCTACTGTTTCCATTTCTCGGTTGGACCACGATCAATATCTATTCCCAAATTGGTTTTATTACTCTGGTCGGCCTGATTGCCAAGAACGGTATACTCATCGTGGAATTCGCCAACCACTTGCAGTCCGAAGGCCAGGATAAATTGGCCTCGATCAAGGGCGCCGCAGAATCCAGATTACGCCCGGTACTGATGACGACTGCGGCCACGGCCCTGGGGCATTTCCCTTTGGTTTTAGTCACCGGCGCAGGCGCGGAAGCGCGTAATAGTATTGGCATCGTGCTGGTGGCTGGCATGGTGATCGGCACAGTTTTTACGCTATTCGTATTGCCCTGCGTGTATATGTTACTGGCCAAGACCCATCGCCAGGATGAAGTCGATCCCGGGCATGACGCGGAATCCGCGTCCACCGTGAGTTATGCCAGCTAAGCCCCAGTCGCACCGGTACTGCAAGGCACATACTCTCAAACCACTCCAGCCGGGCCCCGCAAAAGGGATTTATTTTTACCTTTATCTGATACTGCGGAGTTCAGGGGACGCCTGCAACTTAGCAACTTAAGAGCAACTGCGCGATGCATGCGTAAACTGCTTGTGGTTTTTAGACG
>CBDUUA010000002.1:0-23113 GCA_965370135.1 uncultured Cellvibrionales bacterium | reverse complement strand
CTTCCCCCATGCAAGCAAGTGATGCCTCCATGCCCGGCAGATTCAAATTTCTATTATGGCCCGCCCTCTGCGGTGTGCTAATCGCAGCCCTCATCCTGATGCGCTATCCGCAGCGATTTGGATTTGGCACCGGGGCCGGGCCCGCTCACCACAGCGCTACATCTTACGCAGAAGCCGTACAGCGCGCCACGCCGGCGGTGGTCAATATTTATACCAGTACCGTCGTGCGGCGTAAAATCCACCCCTTGCTCAACGACCCGCTGCTGCGACATTTTTTGAATCAGGGGGGTAACCCGCAGCAGCAGCGCCTACAGCAAAGCCTCGGCAGTGGCGTTATCGTTGACAGCCGCGGTTACCTGTTGACCAATAACCACGTCATAGCGGGAGCCGACCAAATTCTGGTGTCACTTTACGACCGCCGGGAGAGCCTGGCCACGGTGATCGGCACCGACCCCGATACCGACCTGGCGGTACTGAAAATCGACCTCGACAATATCGAGGCCATTGCATTCGGCAGTTCTACGAAAATCCGCGTCGGTGACATCGTACTCGCCATCGGCAACCCCTTCGGCTTCGGCCAAACAGTGACCCAGGGCATTATCAGCGCCACCGGACGCTACGGCCTGAATCTAAATACCTATGAAAATTATCTGCAGACCGATGCCGACATTAATCCCGGCAACTCGGGTGGCGCCTTGATCAACCTGCAGGGTGAGTTGTTGGGCATAAATGCAGCGATCTTCAGTCGCTCCGGTGGCTCCCAGGGGATTGGCCTGGCAATACCCGCGGACACGGCCAAAGAAGTGCTGGATAGCATCGTCAAACACGGCCGGGTGATCCGTGGCTGGCTCGGAATTGAGGTCGCCGAGCTCAATCCCCAGGCGGCACAGCAGCTTGGGCTGTCGGTGCGACAGGGAATTATCATTACCCACACAGACCCCGGCGGCCCGGCATACAACGCAGGCCTGCAGCCGGGGGATGTGATCACCAGCATCGATAATTCCGCTATCATCGAGGGCCGAGAGGGCTTGCTGCGGGTATCCCGCATGATGCCGGGACACATTGCACACATATCCGTGTTGCGACAGGGACAGCGACAGACCCTGGACGTCACCGTCGGCATCCGGCCGGCACCGCCCGACTAGATCTCCAGCAGGCGGTCCGAGAATGGCATGGGTAGCGAGTGCAAGGTTGGCGGTCCAGTCTCGGACAGCCTCCTAGCTCAGTATGGTTTCAAGGGCGCTAAAAAAAGCCTGCTGCTGCGCCTCTGTACCGACGGATATCCGCAAAAATTGCGCGATGATGGCCGGTTTTCGGAAATGCCGAACGATGACGCCGCGCTGCCGCAGGGCGGCCAGCAATGCCGCCGCGTCATGCCCGGGGTGCCTGGCAAACACAAAATTGGCCGCCGAGGGCAACACCACAAACCCCAGCGCCTCCAGATTCCGCACCAGGTTTTGCCGATTGCACATCACTCGCTCGCGGCAGGCGTCAAAATACTCTCGATCCTCGATCGCCGCCAGCGCCGCCGCTTGCGCCAGTGTATCCAGCGGATAGGAATTAAAACTGTTCTTTACCCGCTCCAGTCCCTCGATCAAGTCGGCGTGAGCAACGGCAAAACCGACTCGCAAACCGGCCAGAGAGCGGGATTTCGAGAACGTCTGCACCACCAGCAGGTTGCGGTAACTGCCGACCAGTTCAATCGCGGTTTCGCCGCCAAAATCGATATATGCCTCATCGATGACCACCACTGAATCCGGGTTCTGCCGCAACAGTTGCTCGACCTCCGCCAGTCCCAGGCAGTGACCGGTAGGGGCGTTGGGATTGGCCAGCACGATGCCGCCATTGGGCCGCTGGTAGTCGGCCACGCGTATCCGAAAATCCTCATCCAGGGGAATTTCGAGGCGATCGATAGCGTACAGCTGGCTGTAAACCGGGTAAAAGCTGTAGCTGATCGCCGGCACCAGTATCGGCGCATCATGGCGCAACAAACCGTTAAACACATGGGCCAGCACTTCGTCTGAGCCATTGCCAAGGAACACCTGGGACGCCGCGATCTGGTAATAGTCGGCAATGGCATCACGCAGACGCCGTGATTCCGGGTCGGGATAGAGGCGCAGGCGGTCATCCAGTTGCCGCTGCAAGGCAGCCAGTACTTTAGGCGAGGGGCCAAAGGGATTTTCGTTGGTGTTGAGCTTCACCAGCGGCTGGTCGGCAAGCGGCTGCTCCCCTGGCACATAGGGCTCCAGGGTGCTAACGAAGTCACTCCAATATCGACTCATCGCCACTCAGTTCGGCTCATCATCCGCCAGTCGGTACTCTGCAGATCGTGCGTGAGCGGTAAGGGACTCCCCTCGCGCCAATAGTGCAGCCACCGCACCAAGGCTGCGGGCGCCCTCGGCGGAGCAGTTGATCAGCGAGCTGCGTTTCTGGAAGTCGTATACTCCCAGGGGCGAGGAAAAACGCGCAGTGCCCGATGTCGGCAGCACATGGTTGGGGCCGGCACAATAGTCGCCAATGGCTTCGGCGGTATGCCGCCCCATAAAGATGGCGCCGGCATGACGCACATCGGGCAACAGGCTTTCAGGATCCGCCACCGACAGTTCCAGGTGTTCGGGCGCTATCTCGTTGCTGACCGCGACGGCCTCCGCCATATCAGCAACGGCTATGAACAGGCCCCGGCGGGCCAGGGATTGACGAATAATGTCCGCCCGCTCCATGTCAGGCAACAGCTTGTCAATACTGCGGGCTACCTGCTGTAAAAATTTGTGATCCGGGCTCACCAGAATCGCCTGGGCGTGTTCGTCGTGCTCAGCCTGGGAAAACAAATCCATGGCAATCCAGTCGGGATGCGTATCACCGTCGCAAAGGATCAATATCTCCGACGGACCGGCAATCATATCCAGCCCCACCTGGCCGAAGACCATGCGCTTTGCGCTCGCCACATAAATATTGCCCGGCCCCACGATCTTATCTACCCGGGGCACGGTTTCTGTGCCGTAGGCCAGCGCCGCTATGGCCTGAGCGCCGCCGATGGTGAACACAGCGTCCACACCGGCGATACTGGCAGCGGCCAGCACCATATCGTTGCGCAGGCCGGCAGGGGTGGGTACGACCATGACTATCCGGCCGACTCCCGCCACCTTGGCCGGCAGGGCATTCATCAATACCGAAGAGGGATAGGCCGCTTTGCCCCCCGGAACGTAGATGCCAACCCGGTCCAGCGCGGTGATTTTTTGGCCCAGCACGGTGCCGTCCGCTTCCTCGTATTGCCAGGAGTCGGCCTTCTGGTGTTGGTGGTAGCTGCTTATTCGATGAGCTGCGGTTTCCAGCGCCGCGAGGCGGGCGGGGTCAAGTCGCTGGCGGGCAGCCAGCAACTGCTCCGCGCCCACTAACAGATCTGCTGCCGTGGCCGGCTGCCAGCGATCCAGCTTGCGGGTATAATCCAGCAGCGCACGATCACCGTGCTGGCGCACCGCCGCCACGATCTCCCGCACAGTGGCATCGACCCCGGCATCAGACACCGCATCCCAGGCCAACCGGTCACGCAAGCGCTCATGGAAGTCGGCGGCAGCACTATTCACGACTGGAACCAGGCTTTCAGTCATCGATTGGCGCTCTCATCCGTAGTTGCTGGAGTTGCTGGCACAGCGCTACCGGCATCCCGGCCAGCCACAGCCGCAGCCAGTTTTTCTACCAACTGCTGCACCGGCTGGTGCTTCATTTTAAGAGCCGCGCGGTTGACCACCAGCCTCGAACTGATGTCGGCGATCAGGGCCCTCGGCTCCAGACCGTTAGCCTTGAGGGTGTTGCCACTATCTACGATATCGACGATCAAATCGGCCAGGCCCATCAGTGGCGCCAGCTCCATAGCCCCGTACAACTTGATGATATCTGCCTGCAGGCCCTGCTCGGCCATGTACCGCTTGGCGATATTGACAAACTTGGTGGCGACCACAACGCGCCCCCGCGGCAGTGGCCGGCCCACCATGCCGGCGGTCATGATGCGGCAGCGGGCAATCCCCAGGTCGAGCAATTCATAGACTCCGGCGCCATTGTGCTCCAGCAGTGTATCCTTGCCGGCAACACCGACATCCGCAGCTCCGTGCCGAACATAGGTGGGCACATCCGAGCCACGCAACACCAGCAGCCGCACTTTTTCGTGATTGCAGGCAAACAGCAGCTTGCGACTGCTCAATATATCTTCAGCCGGCTCTATGCCCGCCTCTGCCAGTAATGGCAGTGTTTCCTGCAGGATGCGCCCCTTGGTCAAGGCGATGGTGATACTGTCTCTGGCCCATGGATCGCTCATCCGGGCAAGCGTCGAATACGGGCACCCAACTGCAGCAATTTTTCCTCGATAACCTCGTAACCACGATCGATGTGGTAGATGCGCTCAATAACGGTCTCGCCCTCCGCCACCAGACCGGCGATCACCAGGCTGGCAGAGGCGCGCAAATCGGTGGCCATCACCGGCGCCCCCTTGAGCTTATCAGTGCCGATCACAATGGCGGTATGACCTTCCACCGTGATATTAGCGCCCATGCGATTCATCTCGTGAATCTGGATCAGGCGGTTTTCGAATACCGTCTCAGTCACCGCCCCCGTGCCTTCGGCAATGGCATTGAGAGCGGTAAACTGGGCCTGCATATCAGTGGGGAAGCCCGGGTAAGGTGCGGTGCGAATATTCACAGCCTTGGGTCGCTTGCCGTGCATATCGAGTTCTATCCAGTCTTCACCCAGACTGATGCTTGCCCCCGCCTCTTCCAGTTTGAGCAGCACCGCCTCCAGCAATTCGGGCTGGGTATCCTTGAGCTTGACGCGGCCACCGGTGGCCGCCGCCGCCACCAGATAGGTACCGGTCTCGATGCGATCCGGCATCACCGTGTACTCACAACCGTGCAGGCGCTCAACGCCATGGATCACCAGGGTATCAGTACCGGCACAACGAATATCCCCGCCCATGGCGTTGATACAATTGGCCAGGTCAACGATCTCCGGCTCCCGCGCGGCGTTTTCCAGCACCGTCCGACCCTCGGCCAGCGCCGCTGCCATCATCAGGTTCTCGGTACCGCCGACGGTGACCGTGTCCATAAAAAAATGGCCCCCTTTGAGGCGACCATGGCAGCGGGCATTGATATAGCCGCCCTCTACCTCAATGTCGGCGCCGAGTGCTTCCAGGCCGCGCAAGTGCAAGTCCACCGGCCGGCTGCCGATGGCGCAACCACCGGGAAAACTGACCTGGGCCTGGCCGTATTTTGCCAGTAGCGGGCCGAGCACCAAAATCGAGGCGCGCATGGTTTTAACTAATTCATAAGGCGCGGTAAAGCTGCTAATGGTGTTGGCGTGCACTTCTACACTGAGCTTTTCAGTAATCACCAGTTCGACGCCCAGGCAGCGTAGCAGCTCATTCATTGTGGTAATGTCATGCAAGTGCGGCAGGTTATGCACAATCACCGGCTCGTCTGCCAGCAGGGTCGCCGCCAGGATCGGCAGCGCGGCGTTTTTGGCGCCGGAGATGCGAATCTCTCCGTTCAGGCGCACTCCGCCATTGATAAGCAATTTTTCCATGAGGGTTATTTCCGTGATTTGGCGGGACTAGCGCTGGCTCGCGCTCCATTCATCGCGGGTATACAACTTCATATTGACGGCGTGAATGGCGCCTGAGGCAATGTGCTCATTGAGCACCCCGTAGACCAGTTGCTGCTTCTTGATCGATCGCAGGCCGTCGAAAACATCACCGACAATGGTGACATCGATGTGACTGCCATCGCCACTCACAGAGATATCACAATCGGCCAACTGCTGTTGCAGCAATGCTTGAATTTGTTCATTCTGCATAATATTTTAATCTAACTCTCTATTAGTTTTCTGTTAGTTTTCTGTTAGTTTTCTGTTAGTTCTCTGTTAGTTCTCTGTTAGTTCTCTGGGCTGCTGAAACCGCTAGCCTCGCGATTAAATCGCGGATTTTATTGCAATATCAATGGAAAGGCGAGGGCGTGGCGAGAGCAGGGCGATAGTCACGCCGAACAGCATCAGTTTGCCGCCGTTGCGCCCAACTCCTCATCCGGGTCGAACTCCACATTGCGCCAATAATCGATCACCTTATCGATATCGCCGCCGAACTCCTTCAATTTGCTGGAAAATTCGGTACGGTACTGCTTGCCGAGATTGATATTGTTGAGCACCACATTAATCATCCGCCAGTCACCGGCCTTGTCGGGCTTAAGCTTGAATTGCACCTCCAGCGGCGGATCCTGGTCCCGGTATATGAGCTGGATCACCGAAACACTCTGCTTATTTTTGATGCGCTGCTGCGCCACCGGATCCGGCGGCAGTACGTCAATGCGCTCACCCGAGAAGGTCATCAAGCCTTTGCTCAGGGTTCGCACCATACGCGCCTGCACCGCATCGGTAAAACGCAACACCTGTCCTTTCAGGGCCTGCTTTTCCTCCTCGGTCTCGAGTTGCCTGTAGTAAGAACTGGTGCCGTAGCGCCCCATCACCGCCCGGGAAAATCTGCGGTAATCAATCACCGGCGAGATAATTTTGTCAACTTGATGATAAAAACGTTCGGGTTCAGTACCGTAGTAATCCCGGGCTGCCTCAATCTCGATGACCAGCTGATCGGTCATAGCCCCGACGATGTCATTGGGCAGCGGCTTGCCGGTCGCGGCCCACGCGGTTGACCAAGTGGACAGAGCACAGCAAACCACCAACAAGCCGGTCGCCAATTGCCGTAGCGTTTTCATCATATGCACTCTCGATCCAATCGCTCGTTGCTTGAAAAACCAAGATTATGAAGAAGAAGTTTTGCGAAGCTTACCAGTATAACAGACTCCGGGTCGCAGAATGCGAGCACAAATTGGCCTGGCAATTGCGCCGCGGCCGGGACTTCGCTTACCATGGTTCCCTGCCGGCCTTTTGCCGGCCCTTTGACCGTGGCCCGTGGCGCTGATACCCGGCGCTGGAATCCCCTATGTCCAAACTATCATTACTGAAATCCGGCAAACGCACCATCCAACTGGAGCTACAGGCTATTGGCGATCTTGCCGCCCGTATCGACCAGAGCTTTTGTCGCGCCTGCGATATAATCCTCGACTGTGAGGGCCGTGTCGTCGTTGTCGGCATGGGTAAATCCGGCCACATCGCCAACAAAATTGCCGCCACCCTCGCCTCCACCGGCACGCCGGCCTTCTTTGTACATCCCGCAGAGGCCAGCCATGGTGATATAGGCATGATCACCCGCAAAGACGTGGTGCTGGCCCTGTCCAACTCCGGCAGCACCGCGGAGATCGTTACCATCCTACCTCTGATCAAGCGCATCAACGCACCGCTGATCAGCATGACCGGAGACCCCAACTCCACACTGGCAACGGCGGCGGATGCCAACCTCGATGTCAGCGTCAAGCAGGAGGCATGTCCACTGAACCTGGCGCCTACTTCCTCGACCACCGCTTCGCTGGTAATGGGTGACGCATTGGCCATCGCCCTGCTGGAAAAACGCGGTTTTACCGCCGAGGACTTCGCCTTTTCCCACCCGGGGGGCGCACTGGGAAAACGACTATTATTGAAGGTGAACGACGTCATGCACACCGGGGCCTCGCTACCCATGGTGCCACCAAATACCCCACTGCCTGAGGCTCTGCTTGAAATGACCGAGAAAGGCCTGGGCATGACGACGATCGTCGATGAAGCCGGGAAACTGGCGGGGATATTTACCGATGGCGATCTGCGCCGCACGCTGGATCAGGCCAGGGATTTTCATCACACCACTATCAACCAGGTTATGACCACCGGCGGCAAAACCGTGACCCCCGATATGCTGGCCGCAGAAGCCCTGCACATTATGGAGGACAGCGCCATCACCGGATTGGTCGCGATCGACACCCGGGGCCATCCCATCGGCGTAGTCCACCTGCACGACCTCATTAAGGCAGGGCTGGCATGAACAATTACCTGGCCAAGGTGCCGCCCACCGTGCTCGCCAGAGCCAGCCGCATACAGCTCTTGAGCCTCGATGTCGATGGCGTACTGACCGACGGCTCGCTACTATTATCCGCACAGGGTGAGACGCTGAAGGCGTTCAATACCCTGGACGGTCTGGGCATCAAGCTACTGCGCCAGGCGGGAATCGAAGTCGCACTGATTACCGGACGCAAATCGCCGATCGTCGCCGACCGGGCGCGAGCACTCGGCATCGAACACGTGTACCAACATTGTGAGGACAAATGGCGTGCGGTCGGTGAATTGCAGGGGATATTCAAGCTGGAGAGTGCTGCCATGGCCCACATGGGCGACGACTTGCCCGACCTGGGAGCCATGGCCGTGGGGGGCTTCGCAATCACCGTGCCAAACGGCCACCCCCTGGTCATCGAACAAGCACACTACTGTACTGAGCGTAGCGGTGGTCGAGGCGCGGTGCGCGAGGTGTGTGATCTGATACTGCACGCCAAGGGCCAACTCAGCAGCGCAATCAAGGTGTTCCACCAAACCCATGATTAAAAAACTATCCGCCAATACCTTCAGCGCAGCCCTCGCCATTACCGCTACCATGGCGTTTTTCTTCTGGGTTTTCAACGAAGACGACGACCAGGCCACGATGCAAGCCGACAGCAGCACTGCTACACCCGAGTGGTACTGGAACAACGCTCGCTTCTGGAGCTTTGATGATGAGGGCCGGCTCGAGCAGGATGCCACCGCCACCGACGCCAAATACTTCAGCGAAGAGGATACTATCTACCTCAGGGATCCGCGGATAAGCAGCCACAGCGGCGAGGATAGCACCTGGTATACCCGATCCGATTTTGGCGAGGTGCGGCAAGATAACGATATTATCGAGCTGTCACAGAATGTCGAAATTCGCAAAGCCAGTGGCGAAATCACCATCCGCACTGAGCGCCTGACCTTGATTCGCAGCCAGGATATGGCCGAAACAGATGCGGCCATAAGCATTATCGGCGAAACCGGCCGCACCAACGCCGTGGGTATGCGCGCCTGGCTCAAGGGGGGAAAAGTGGAACTACTGTCAAAGGTTAAAACAATTCATGAGCCCTACTAGTGTAAGCCCCTCGGCAACACCGATGCGGGTGTTGTTGCGGACAATGTGGCGGACAATGTTGCCAAAAATGTTGCTGGCAATATTGCTCGCAGTGCCCGGCACCGGCATCGCCCTGCCCGAGGATCGAGCGCAGCCGATACAGATCGAATCGAATCGCGCCGTGAGAGACGCAAAAGCCGGCACCATGACCTACATCGGCAGTGTAGAACTGACCCAGGGCAGCCTCAAAATGCTCGCCGACCGACTGGAGATATACATCTCCGAGGACAACAAGGTCGAGCGCATCATCAGCTACGGCACCCCTGCCTACGTGGAACAGAAGCCCTCGGCGGACAAACCTGTCATCAAAGCCCGGGGCAATACTATCCGCTACTTTGTGTTGCAGGAAAAACTAGAGTTAGAGAAAAACGCCTCTATCGACCAGGACGGCTCGATCGTGACCAGCCATACAATCGAATATTCTATCAAGGACGAAATCGTCAAGGCGAGCGGCAAGGAGCAGCGCGTGCGCGTTATCATCCCACCCCGCGCGATAAACGCTCAACCCTGAGGGAGACATCAAGGGGCATATGACCACACTGGAAGCAAAAAAACTCGCGAAGAGTTACAAAGGGCGCAAGGTCGTCAGGGATCTCTCCCTGCGCGTTGAAGGCGGTGAAGTCGTGGGTCTGCTGGGGCCCAATGGCGCCGGCAAGACCACGTGTTTCTATATGATCGTCGGTCTGGTGCGGGCGGATCGCGGCAAAATCACTATTGGCGAGGATGTGATTACGCGGCTGCCCATGCATGGGCGGGCGAAAAAAGGCCTGGGCTATTTACCCCAGGAGGCATCGATATTCCGCAAGCTATCGGTGGCAGACAATATTCTCGCCATCTTGCAAGCGCGCAAGGATTTAAACCGCAAGCAGCGCCGGGAGATAATGGAAAACCTGTTGCAAGAATTTCATATTACCCATATCCGCGACAGCAAGGGCATGGCATTGTCAGGTGGCGAGCGGCGCCGCGCTGAAATCGCTCGCGCACTCGCTACCGAGCCCCTGTTTATCTTGCTGGATGAGCCCTTTGCCGGCGTCGATCCCATTTCCGTCAACGAGATCAAAACCATCGTCAATCATCTCAAGGCCAAGGGCATCGGCGTATTGATTACCGACCACAATGTACGAGAAACACTGGACATCTGTGACCGCGCCTATATTGTGAATGAAGGCTCAATCATCGCCGAAGGGCACCCCACCGAAATTCTGGAAAACCAGCTAGTCCGGGACGTTTACCTGGGGCATCAGTTCAAGCTGTAAACCCCGCAGCAAAGTCATCACAAAATAGTTGGCACATGTATTGCATATCAGGTATTGCATGAGTGGCGCAGCCTAGCTAAACTCCCCCTTTAACGCAGGCACAGCACCCGCTCTCAGCACCCACTCTCAGCACCCACTACATGACCAAGGTACATTATGACCAAGGTACATTGCTAACAAAGCCATGAAGCAATCGCTGCAACTCAAAATCAGCCAGCAACTCACCATGACGCCTCAGTTGCAGCAGGCGATCCGGCTGTTGCAACTCTCCACCCTCGATTTACAACAGGAAATCCAGATCATGGTGGACACCAACCCCATGCTGGAAGTCCCGGAAGACGGCGATGAGCTGGGCTCCACAGAGGCTTCCGGCGAGCATCATGAAGAAGCAGCAGCCCCCGACAGTACCCGCAATGCCGATAACGAGCAACAAAACAACCCGGACTCACCAAGCGATGGGGAGAGTCCCGACGGCGAATATCAGGACAACCTCCCCCAGGACATTGCCACCGACCTGCCCGTCGATAGCCAGTGGGATGATATCTACCAGGCGCCGGTGTCCCCTGCCGGAATGCCCGAGGGCGAGGACTTCGACTTTGATGGTCGCAACGCCCCCACTGAAACCCTGCAAGATCATCTACGCTGGCAGCTCAATCTCACCAACATGTCCGACACCGACCACATTATCGCGATATCGCTAATCGATGCAGTGCAGCCCTGTGGCTTACTCAGCGTGCCAGCAGAGGATATTTTTAGCGATTTGCAGCAACACCTCGCCATTGAACTCGACGAAGTGCTAGCGGTATTACACCGCATCCAGCAATTCGACCCGGTGGGCGTGGCGAGTGCCGACCTGCGAGAGTGCCTGCTGGTGCAACTGGGCCAACTGTCTGCTGCAACACCTTTGCTAGCCCAGGCCAAGCAACTGGTGGACAAGTATCTCCCCGAGCTCGCCAACCGCAATTTTCCCTTGCTCATGCGTAGATTGCGCCTCAAAGAACCCCAACTGAGCCAGGTCATCGCACTGATCCAGGCCCTTGACCCGCAGCCAGGCAATAGCATTGACGCTGCGGATACGCAATACATTACCCCCGACGTCTATGTGCACAAGGCCAACGGCCGCTGGATAGTGGAGTTGAATCCCGATATTGCACCGCGCCTGCGCATCAACAACAACTATGCGTCGCTGATCAAGCGCGCTGACAATAGTGCTGACAACAGCTATCTCAAAGACAATTTGCAGGAGGCGCGCTGGTTCCTGAAAAGCCTGCAAAGCCGCAATGAAACCCTGATGAAAGTAGCCAGCCGCATCGTAGAATATCAACAGGGTTTTCTCGAATACGGTGAGGAGGCGATGAAACCGCTGGTATTACATGAAATTGCCAGCGCAGTTAACATGCATGAGTCTACGGTTTCACGGGTCACGACCAATAAATACATGCGCACGCCGGCCGGGGTGTTTGAACTTAAATACTTTTTTTCCAGCCACGTGGGAACAGACAGCGGGGGGGAGTGTTCCTCAACCGCGATTAGAGCTATCATAAAAAAGACGGTGGCAGCGGAGAGTCCGACCAAGCCTCTGAGTGACAGCAAAATTGCCCGGATCCTGGTGGAACAGGGTGTCAACGTTGCCAGGAGAACCATTGCCAAGTATCGGGAATCCCTCGGGATACCCCCTTCAAATGAACGCAAACGCCTGGCTTAAGCCAAACGCCGGGTTTAACCCGGGCTTAAGCAGAATCCAGTCAGATGGATTCGAGTGCGTATTACGTGGAGTAGTGCCCACGCATCCAGGAATACCATCAACCAAAAAAGGAGCGGCCAATGCAAATCAATATCAGCGGTCATCATGTCGAAGTCACTCCCGCTCTGCGGGATTATGTTACTAGCAAGTTCGATCGCCTCAATCGGCATTACGACCAGATTACCCATGGCCATGTGGTGCTGACGGTTGAAAAAAACCGCCAGCGCGCCGATGCCACCGTACATGTATCGGGAGCGGACTTGACTGCCTCGGCAGAGTCCGAGGACATGTATGCAGCTATCGACCTGTTAGCCGATAAGCTCGACCGTCAGCTAATCAAACACAAGGAAAAGGTCAATGACAAGAAACAGGGCCTCGTGGGCCGCTGAGCATCGCTGTTTATGTCAATCACGTCTATATTGACGCCGGCGCGCACGCACTGCTGCGTGACCGGGTCTAGTAAAAAACGCGTACTGGAGAAGATCGCCCTGCTCGTCAGCGAGGATATTCCCTCGCTGGACGACGGCGCCCTGTTCAAGAACCTGGTGTGCCGGGAAAAGCTCGGCAGCACGGCGATCGGTCACGGCATCGCGATTCCGCACTGCCGTATGAGCGGGTGCTCAGCGATCACCGGCGCGCTGATCCGACTGCAGCAGCCCATCGATTTCGATGCCATGGATGAGCAACCGGTTGACCTGCTGTTTGTGCTGCTGGTGCCGGAACAAGCTTGCGATGAACACCTGCAAACACTCGGACAACTGGCGCAACTGTTCAGTCGCCAGGAATTTCGCGATGCCTTGCGGGCGGCCCCCGACAACCATGCGCTCTACCAGGCGGCGATCAGCTTCGAGCCAATAGCCCAGGGCTCCGAGACCTCGCCATTATCACGGGATCGCGCTCTGTGAAACTGGTCATCATCAGTGGCCGCTCCGGATCAGGTAAGAGTACGGCGCTGAATGTACTGGAAGATGCGGGCTACTATACCATCGACAATCTACCTGCCAGTTTGCTGACAGCGCTGGTAGCAGAAATTCGCGGCAGTTCCTCGCCGGAGCATGAAAAACTGGCGCTGTGCATTGACGCCCGCAATATTTCCCGGCAACTACAGGAGTTACCCACCCTCCTGTCCCAATTGCCTGGTGATGTGGAAACCTCGGTCATCTATCTCGACGCCCAGGACGAAACACTGATCAAGCGTTTCAGCGAAACCCGGCGCCGCCACCCCCTCAGCAATGAAGCAACCGCCTTGCAGGAAGCCCTGCTTCGAGAGCACGATATTCTGCAGCCCATCGCCAACGCTGCAGACATCACCATCGATACCAGCCAAATGCTGTTCCACGAACTGCGGGACTTCGTCCAGCAGTTGGTGCTGCGCCAGAACGGCAGCAGGATGTTGACACTGTTCCAGTCCTTTGGCTTCAAGAAGGGCTTGCCGATGAATGCCGACCTGGTCTTTGATGTGCGCTGCTTGCCCAACCCTCATTGGGTCATGTCCCTGCGCAGTTTGACCGGCACCGATAGCGAGGTCATTGATTTCCTGGACAACGAACCCGCGGTACAGGAGATGCTTGCGGATATATGCCAATTTCTGGAAAAATGGCTACCCCGTTACGAGGATAACAATCGCCCCTACACCACAGTGGCAGTGGGCTGCACCGGCGGCCAACACCGCTCGGTCTACCTCGCTGAGCAACTGTACCAGCATTTCGCCAGTCGCAGCCTGGATGTACAAGTCCGACACCGCGAACTCCACAGATTATCCCGCTGAATCAGAACCAGAGCTGAAACAAGTGATCCAAACAACGATTGCCATTATCAATAAATACGGCTTGCACGCCCGCGCCGCCGCCAAATTTGTCAGCACTGCGAGCGCCTACAGCAGCCGCATCAGCATGGGCAAAAACGGCCAATTGATTGACGGCAAGAGTATTATGTCGGTAATGATGCTGGCCGCGGCCAAAGGCACTGAACTGGAACTGCAGATCGAAGGTGACGACGAGCAAGATGCTTTCGACGCCATTACCCGCCTTGTTAACAATTACTTTGATGAAGGCGAATAAATCGCTGCTGACGGATGCGGTCGGCTGTTTCACTTTTCTTGGCCTGGCCACCTTACTCTATGCCTGATTCCAACATGCCTGATTCCAACAGCGACAGCCCTGAACACGTCTCGAAGTCCGAGCTCAAACGCCAAATGCTGGCGCTGCAGAAGCTTGGCGAACAACTGTTGCACCTGCCCCAAAAAGAGCTGGACAGAATGGCCTTGCCGGAGCAGCTAATGGATGCCCTGCAGCTAGCCGGGCGCATTAAAAACCGCGAGGGGCGGCGACGGCAGTTACAGTATATCGGCAAGATCATGCGCCGCATCGATGCCGAGCCCATTCGGCAGCGACTGCTGCAGCAAGAACAGGGCACGCAGGAAAAAAACCATCAATTTCAGGCACTCGAACAACTGCGAGACGATCTCGTCAGCGGCGGTATGCCGATGATTGAGCAAGCCCTACATCGCTTTCCAGAGGCTGATCGCAGCCGTCTCAGCCAGCTGGTCAGATCTGCGGGCAAGGAAAAACAGCGACAACAGCCACCAAAATCCGCGCGCAAGTTATTCCGTTACCTGAGGGAACTGGCGGAGCTCCAGGCAGAGCAGAGCTCGCAGCTGCCGCCATCGGCAATCGAATAGGCTGGGAGCCTGTCGAATTTAGGGCTGATCTACTGCGGAAAAGCCTCGCTACGATCGCCTAAACCCGACAGACTCCTATGGCGACGACTGCCGCTTCTTCTTTTTTGATTTCTTTTTGGCCGGCTCGATGAGTCGCTTGAATTCTATCTTCGGATTGTCCAGGGTGCCGCTGACGTGATAGACGGCACTGCTAAGTTTCTGTAGCTGCTTTTCAAACACTTTCCCCGCGACGAACACACCCGCAGCGATAGGTATGCCACCGGGTAAAGTCAGCGCCACGATCCAGGGTAGGTTGGTGGTAAGCGGCAGCGCCACCACCAGGTCGGCATCGATGTCTCCACCCTCCAGGTCAAAATCTCCAGTCATTTTTAGATAGCTGCTCGGACCGTCGACTACCAGCGGCTCAACCATGCTGAGTGAGCCGCGGTCAAACAATAAGATACCCTGGATCTTATCGTAGCTGAGCCCCTTCTTGTAGAGATCAGAGAAATCCAGTCGCAATCTTCGGGCCAGGTTATTGACATTCAGTATGCCGGCCAATTTCAGTGCATCGGCCGCTGTGCCGGAAGTCTGCAGCAACTGCCCCCGCCTCACATCCAGGGACATATCCCCGGCAAGCACCGACAGGTTTATCGCGTCCGGCGCACCCTCCCAATTAAAATCCACGATGATTTCCGCAGATTCACTGAGCACGCCAACATCGTAACCCCAGTGAGAAAATAAGTCGTCCAGATTGCCGGCTCGCAGCATACCTTGCAAGTCGCTGCGGTGAGCCAGACCATCATAAGACCAGTGTAACTCTGCGCCCTCGGTAATATCCATGCCACCAAAAATATCGTCATTGATCGACACAGTCAGGCCGGTAACCGCAATACCTTGTGCTGTCGGCTTCGCACCGAAAACCCAGCGACCCATATCGAGATCACCGATACTGAATTGCTCCAAATTGACCTGTACCGCGGGCAGCTCGGCGGGGTCGATCCCGGCCAAGCCACTGCCCTCCCCCGCAGTTTTCCCAGCCCCATCGAGTGGCAAACGCAGGTGCTCGAGATTGATGCCATAGGCTTCGTCGTCCACGGGTAAGACGATAGTGCCCTGAATGCGCGGATGCTGGATAGCGAGCCGCCAATGCTGGTCGATGACCCCGATATCCAGTACCGGATGCTTCACATGTTCGCCAAACGCCAACAAATCAGCGATCCTTAGCTGCTCCACTGACAGCAGATTTTGCGGCGCCACCGACGACTCCCCGAGCAAACTCCTGAAATGCTCAAGACTATCCAGCCACTCTGTCAGCTTCGCCTGCCGCAATGCACCGCTGACCACAATGCCCGCGTCGGGCAGTGCCGGCATTTGCTCGCTACCCAACCATATGCCCGCTCGGGTCTGGCCTGCCTCGACATGGAAGCGGGCAGCCGCCAGTCCGGCATAGCGAAGCTCGCTATGACCCGCGTCCCTGAGATTGAATGTGAGCTCGGTGGGGCGAGACAGTAATGCCGCCTTGCCAAAAGGCCGGGGCAAGTTGAGTTCAACGCCTACCAGGTCGGTGCTGATACGCAGACTCGACTCCAATGAGGTGTCGTCAGCGGGGACAATGGTCAGTTCTGCCTGTATCGGCGTCTTGCCCCAGGCCAGACCAAAAGCGGGATTATTCAACCATTGTTGCAGGCCGTCCACCGCAACCTTGCCCTTGGCACGCAATACCAGCGGCACATTGCCAGCCCCGGTGACCGGCCCCGAGGACACGCTGGCGACCAGGGACTGGCCCCATAGCTTGCCTCGCAGGCGCTTTGCTGTCACACCATCGGCACTGCGATAGTTTATATCCCCTCGCAGCCTGGTAAACGTGACACCGAGAGTCTTATTGCCAAGGGCTATGTTTTTCAGCTCACCCTTGACGCGCAGGTCCGGGGGCAGCGAGGAATTCAAGGGGATATCCAAGTCCAACTCAGCACCATATACTCCCCGTGCAGTCCAATTCTCAAATGCGCCACCGGTAGCCTCGCGCAACGGTGACTCATTGAGCAGTTGAATCAAATCCCTGCCCGGGCCCTCAATATCGCCGGTAATGGCAAGCCAGCCGACATCCTTGCGCTGGGTGAGCTCGACGCGCACGTCGGTTACCATAGAATTCAGGGTGATCGCCTGCTCGGAAGTCGCCAGCAGATAGTCGTCAGACAATACCAGGTGTGCCTGAACCTGCTCCAATACCGGCCAGTCCGGCTGGTATCGTATACGACCATTGCGGGCGTCCAGAAACAACTGCACGGTTTTATCGAGAGGGTTTTTACTCGACAACGCCCCGTAATAGATAAATCCCAGTTGGTCGATATCGGCAGCTTCAATACTGTCATCCAGCCAGGACAGTAAATCCTGACCGAGTATTTTCGGGATATAGCGGTTGCGGTATTTCGCATCCGTGTCTTGCATGCCAATCATCAGCGACATCGAGGGATAGTCACCCTCCTGCTGGCCTCGCGGAATATCGAGATCCAGTTGCGCCCTGCCCACACCAAAATCGCCCTGCATACTGATCAAACCACTGTGGACCAGAACCCGCTCCCCGACCTGCCAGCCAATACGGGCGTCGACACCGTCAAAATCCTGTGCCACATGGTATAGAGAGGGAAAGTATAATTGCAGATAGCTGCCATCCAGGTCGACATAGCCTTGCATAAGGCCGGCCTCGACATAACCGTCAATAGAGCTGACACCGGGGGCTCCCTTCCAGGATTTGAGGGCGGCACCGGCAAGATTGGCGCGAATACGAAACTCCGACAGGCGATCTTTCTGTAGCGGAATATCGAGGTAAATATTCTGTAAGCGACCGGTCGGCTGGAGAATTTCGAGTACTCCGTGCAACTCATCGGACAACAGTTTACTGTTATTTGCCCCTTGCACCAGCAACCCGAGACTGGCCGAACTCAGTTGCACCCCGAGATCCTGACGATCGGCAGCCAAGGCAAACTGGATCTCGGGAAATTGGTAATCTATGCCTGTCCAGTTAAAACCCAGGTCCTGGAAGCGCCCCGCCACGCTGTTATCGGGGGCCAGGGTCAGGGTGAAATCAAAGCCCAGGGCCTCGAGATCGGGGACTTCACGACCCAGCAAGTGCCGCAACTGCCAGTCAGATGTGATCAAGGTACCGCTGACTTCCAGATTGGAGTCGACGCTCCAATCCAGCCAGACCTCCCCCGAGAGTGTCGGCGGCAACTTTTTATACCAATCGGCGAGGAAAGGTTTGACCAGTTGCAAATCGATCCCGTCCAGGGCCAGGTAGCCACGAAAGGTAAGGGGGTCATCGAGCGAGCCCTCAAACTCGGCGGTCAGATGCAGGGATGTCTGGCCCTGGGGTTCGGAGATTTCCAGGCTCAGCTGCGATAAATCCAGTCCCTGGCGCAACACCAGGCTCATGGAATCAATCTGGTGCCGGGTCTGGTCCGGCAACCGGGCAGAAACCTTCACATGGGTCAACTCAAGCAGATCGACTTTTTCTATAAATGCAGTCGCAGCCGCACCGGCACTGCCGGAGCTGCCCGACCTGCTGATTCCCGATAGCCCCCAGAGACCTTCAGGGGACTGCGCAAGGTCAATATCCGCATCGACCAGGGATAAGGTCTGGGCCAGCAGCGTCTGGGAAAAAACACTCTCCAATAGATCGAAGTACACCGCCAGGTGCCTGGCCCTGATCACGACTTCACCGGCAGGGTTTAACAGGCGAAAGTTCTTCACTCGAATGACCGGTGATAAACCCCGCCATTCGCCCTCGATGCTGCCAACCTCGAATTCGAAATCGACTTGTGAGCGAACCTGGGACAGAATTTGTTGCTGGTACTGCCCCAACTGGGGCATGTAGTACCGCCCAAGACTCACCACTATGGCGAGCGCCACTAACACCACAGTTATCGCGCCCCAGAGCAGGCGATTAATGAGTCGAAGCAGGAATTCGAGCATGGGTTTCGCGTATTTATCTGTAAACTTTGAACCAGGGGGTCTTGACTCTATTTCGTTTCGACCATTATCGGCGGCCTTGCCCTAGAGCAGAATGACATCGTATTGCTCCTGGGAGTATACGCTCTCGACCTGAAACTGAATTGTAGCACTGATAAACGTTTCCAAATCAGCAACATAAGCTGAATCCTCGTCCAATAGACGATCGATTACCGACGACGACGCCAGCACCAGAAAATTGCTGTTTTCATAGGCTCGCGCTTCGCGCAAAATTTCGCGGAAAATCTCATAACAGATGGTCTCAGCGGACTTCAGCGTACCGCGCCCCTTGCACACACAGCAGGGTTCACAAAGAACATGCCCCAGGCTCTCCCGGGTGCGCTTGCGCGTCATCTGCACCAGACTGAGTTCCGACACACTGGAGATGGTGGTTCTGGCGTGGTCTTTTGCCAGCGCCTTTTCCAGCGCGCGCATCACCTGACGCTGGTGCTCGGCATCGCTCATATCGATGAGATCAATTATGATCATACCGCCCAGATTGCGCACCCGCAATTGCCGGGCCAGCGCATTGACCGCCTCGAGATTGGTTTTAAAGATGGTCTCCTCCAGGTTGCGATGCCCAACAAACGCCCCGGTGTTGACGTCAATTGTCGTCATCGCCTCGGTCTGGTCAATAATGAGATAGCCACCAGACTTCAATTTGACCTTGCGATCAAGCGCCTTCTGGATCTCGTCTTCGACACTAAACAAATCCATTAGAGGACGCTCACCCCCATAGAGCTCGATGCACTCCACCACCTCCGGCGTGAATGCCCGGGCGAACTCCACCACGCTCTGGAACACGGCCTCCGAATCAACGCGAATTCTCTCTACCGGCGGCCACACCAGATCCCGGATAGTGCGCATCGGCAGTGGTAAATCCTGGTAAATGGAACCCGGTACCGGCACATCTTCCCGCTGTGCCTGAATCGACAGCCAGAGCTTCTTCAGGAAGATCATGTCGGCGCGGATCTCGTCGAGCCCCATACCCTCGGCGGCGGTGCGAATAATATATCCGCCGGCTACCGACAGTGATTCGTGAGCCCTGAGAGCGCTTATACAATCGCGCAAGCGCTGGCGCTCTGCCTCACCCTCGATACGCTGGGATACACCAATGTGCTCACTATCCGCCATATATACCAGAAAACGGGACGACAGCGATAAGCGGGTGGTCAATCTCGCACCCTTGGTGCCGAGGGGATCCTTGCTGACCTGTACCACCAGCTCCTGCCCCTCATGCACCAGGGCACGAATATCGGGACTTGCCTGGGGAACAACCGGGGCCGCTCCCTCGACGGCCGGCGAGGGCTTGAAAATATCACTGGCATGGATAAAGCTGGCTCGCTCCAGCCCAATATCGACAAAAGCCGCCTGCATGCCGGGTAATACCCGCACCACCTTGCCCTTGTATATATTGCCCACAATGCCGCGACTGGCGCTGCGCTCGATATACAGCTCCTGCAATACGCCGTTCTCGACCACCGCCACGCGAGTTTCTGCGGGGGTAATGTTTATCAGGATCTCTTCACTCATAGCTCACTCATACATAGTTCACTCATAGCTCACTCATAGTGGAGCCTGCCAGCGACAATGCCGTCCGAATTGTTGCAACAAGCCCTTGCCTGCCATTGGGCGCAGGCACCGGACCGACGTGCCAACACCCCCTGCGCGTCCTCGTGCTCAACGGAGGAAGCTGCGATGAACATAGCCCATTACCCCACTGAACAGCGGCCAGATCAAGGCGCTGCTCAGGGCCGCCGCCAGAAAATAGAGGTGTCGCGCCGGATAGGAACTGAGGCTCTGCACCCAGTAACCCAGCAACAGGTGCAGGCCGACCAGCACAAACACCAGGGCGCTTTGTTGCAGTGGGGCAAAATTGCGCATGCGCTGGTAGAGGCCCAGGCAGATATACGCGATAAGGGCCAGGCTCAGCGCGTTTTGTCCCAGAGTGACCCCGGTAAAACCGTCCAGCACCAGACCCGCCAGCCAGGCAAATGTGATCCCCACCCGGCCGGGCATGGTAATCGTCCAAAAGATCACCACCAGCGCGGTCCACTCTGGCCGAAACCAGTCATAAGGGGGAGTTATCGGGTATACAGCCAGCAACAACGATACCAGCACCGTCAGCGCAACCATCCAGTAACTGCCCATGGCAGTCACGGCGCGACCGCTTCCTGGGCATGCTGTTTGCCGCTAAATACAATCAAAACGTGGCGACTCTGGCTCAGCTGTGCCGTGGGCGCGGCGGTGACGGTGAGAAAGGGCTGCCCCGGATCGTGAATCACCGAACTCACAGTCGCAACCGGATAACCAACGGGAAAACGGCCACCGAGGCCGGAACTCACCAGCAAGTCCCCTCGCTTGATATCCATGGTGGCGGCCACATGGCGCAGCTCCAATAGATCCAGTCGGCCGGTACCCTCTGCCACCGAGCGCACACCGTTGCGGTTTATCTGTACCGGCACCGCGTGGGAGACATCCGCAATCAATAAGATTCGCGCACTCACCGGGGTGACTTCTATCACCTGCCCCATCAGGCCCTCGGCATCAATGACCGGCTGGCCCACAGTGACATTGTGGTCTGCCCCCTTGTCGATAAGGATGATGTGTTGATCCGGCCGCGGCGACACACCGATGATCTCAGCGATCAGCACATTGTCACTTTTCAGTAGCGCCGATGAATTCAACAGTTCGCGCAGTCGACCATTGTCCGCCACCAGCGCCGACATTTTTAGCATTCGGCCCCGCAGGATAAAAGCTTCCTGCTTAAAGCGCTCGTTCTCTTCCTTCAACGTCTCCTGGCGACCCCAGGTTTCCTCGCCCCAGTTCGCCAGGCGCGAGGGCACATTGGTAAGCCAGTAAAACGGGGTTGCCGCTACCATCAATGATGAGCGTATGGTTCCCAGCGCCTGATAGTGAAAATCGGCAAAGATCAGCACCATCCCCAGCACGCCCAGTATCAACATACGGGTGCCGAGGGATGAACCTTTGGTAAATAATGGCTTGATATCAGCTCCTCAATCGACGGCGAAGCGCTGGCGACACCCGGCGCTGCACACTACCGGGGACAGGCGGAAAAAACGAGGATGCAAAAACATCGGGATGCGAGACAGCACCAGCACGGGCAGGCACTGCGTAGCCCAATCTACTCGGCGGAGAGTAGATCCAGATGGTGGAGATCCATCATCTCGAGGGCCTTGCCGCCACCGCGGGCAACACAGGTGAGAGGGTCTTCTGCCACCACCACGGGAAGGCCGGTTTCCTCACTCAGCAGGCGGTCCAGGTCGCGCATCAGCGCACCACCCCCCGTCAGCACAATACCACTGAGGGCGATATCTGCCGCCAACTCCGGGGGCGCCTGCTCCAGCGCACGCTTCACTGAAGCGATAATACTCTGCAGGGGCTCCTGCAAAGCCTCCAGAATTTCATCGCTATTTAGCGTAAAACTGCGGGGCACACCCTCTGCCAGGTTGCGACCACGGACATCGATCTCCCGAATCTCGGACCCTGGATAGGCACAGGCAATCTCGGTTTTAATGCGCTCGGCGGTGGCTTCACCAATCAAGCTGCCATAGGCCCGTCGCACATATCCGGCGATAGCCTCGTCAAAGCGGTCGCCCCCGAGGCGAATGGAATCGGAGTAGACCACGCCATTGAGGGACAGAATGGCAATCTCGGTAGTGCCGCCGCCAATATCGACGACCATCGAGCCGGTGGCCTCCTCCACCTTCATGCCAGCGCCAATCGCGGCGGCCATCGGTTCTTCGATCAGGCGCACCTCCCTGGAGCCGGCACTCAAGGCAGACTCGCGAATAGCGCGACGCTCCACTTGGGTGGACTGGCAGGGCACACAAATCAACACCCGTGGACTGGGTCGAATAAAACTGTTTTTGTGCACCTTGCCGATAAAATGCTGCAGCATTTTTTCCGTGACTTGAAAGTCGGCGATGACACCGTCTTTCAAAGGCCGGATGGCAGTGATATTGCCGGGAGTGCGCCCAAGCATGCGCTTGGCATCGACACCCACAGCTTCAATCGATTTTTGACCGTTGGGCATGGTGCGAATGGCAACCACCGAGGGTTCATTGAGAATGATACCCTGCTCCCTGACATAGATGAGCGTGTTCGCCGTGCCCAGGTCGATCGATAGATCGTTGGAAAAGAGACCTCTAATGCGCTTTATTAGCATCTAGCTTGATTACCTTAAAAAAGCATTGTTATAGGTATACAATACCGACCGCAGCCGCTGGCTCCGACCTGTTGCCCCCGAATGGGCCGCCACTTTACCAACAGCGAGGATTTTGGGCAAGCCGCTAAATATGATAGTTTAGCGTTTTATTGCT
>CBDUUA010000001.1:0-29537 GCA_965370135.1 uncultured Cellvibrionales bacterium | reverse complement strand
TTTTCATTTTTTGGTTAGCATGTGCGTCCTGCACACGGAGACAATATATCGAAGCGGGCACCCCGACTCAATATTTCATTTGCGTTAATATTGCCGCTAATGCGCTCACCAGATCGGATTGACAACTTCAATCGCCATCCCGGCATCGAATGGGCGACTCAGGACAGGCGCAGAACCACGCTCCCAAACCCGGCTCTGAGAATCATTGCTTAAGCGCTGTCAGCCTGAATCTTACTGATTTCCTGTTCGTAGCGTTTGATTTTACGAGAACTACGAACCTCGGTGGTTTTAAGGCGAAAGAATACACCTGTACCCGCCATCAGTCCCAAAAGACCGCCAACTACCAGGGCGCCGACGATCCAGATGGCTGTGCTTGCCGTCAACGTAAAGGCCAGAAAATCGACTTCTACTGCCGTCTGATTGGATAACGCAAATACTACGGCGCAAGCTACCAACGCCAATAGCAACAAAGCCGTCAACAATCGTTTGATTAGTTTCATGATACCCCCAAAATCCTGTAAATCGCCGCTCCTGTACATTGCCTGCATGGACGCAGGCACTTAGGATTCGTCCGGAACGAAATCCTGCCATGTACCCGCGGCATACGACCGCCATGGACGGCGGAAGTGTCGATTTTGCAGGAGCACAAAATCGCACCATTACATCCTGTAAATCGCCGCTCTTGTACATCCATGTACCCGCGGCATACATTACATCCTGTAAATAAAAACGGTATGCCCTTGCGACCATACCGTTTTAGATTGCGATGTTCAATCCTCTTCCTCAAAAGCTCAACCGAGGTAACTGTCCTGCTGAGAGCTTTCATTCACCCGCTCACGCATTTCCTTGCCGGGTTTGAAATGAGGCACATATTTGCCGTCTAGCTGCACTGTTTCCCCGGTTTTGGGGTTTCGTCCCCTGCGGGGGGCTCGATAATGCAGTGAAAAGCTGCCAAAGCCTCGTATTTCTATTCGCTCACCCGACGCCAGAGCCTGTGACATATAATCCAGAATGCTCTTGACCGCCACTTCCACATCTTTCAACGGCAGATGAGTCTGCTTGGCAGCAATGCGCTCAATCAGCTCTGATTTAGTCATAGCTATTCCTTATTTCGTCACTCTCAGGATCCCCTGCTTCAAGCCAGGCAAAAACAAACCTGGGTGGTAGCAGCCGCCAAAACAGCCACTACCACCGGTACTAAGGCTACGCCCTGATCAGCGCAATTACTGATCCCGGTTTTCCATCTCGGCCTTGATCAGATCCCCAAGAGTAGTCGGCGCCGTTTTTTCCTCTCGCTCGCGCAAGGATTGCACCGCTTCTTTCTCGTCGTCCCTGTCTTTCGCTTTGATAGAAAGATTCATAGAGCGATTTTTACGGTCAACATTAATAATTTTGACCTCAACCTCGTCACCTGCCTTGAGCACGTTGCGAGCATCTTCTACCTTATCGCGACTGATTTCAGAGGCCTTAAGCACGCCTTCCACTTCGTCACTCAAAGTAATAATAGCAGCTTTCGCATCGAGCTCCTTGACCGTGCCCTTAACAATAGAACCCTTGTCATGCTGCAGGATATAATCAGTAAAGGGATCGCTATCCAACTGTTTAATACCCAGCGATATGCGCTCGCGCTCGGGGTCGATTGCCAGAATGACGGTCTCAATCTCGTCGCCCTTCTTATAGCTGCGAACAGCCTCTTCTCCGGTCTCCTGCCAGGAGATATCAGACAGGTGCACCAGGCCGTCAATATTGCCCTCCAGGCCAATAAAGATGCCGAAGTCAGTGATTGACTTGATGACGCCTTTAACCTTGTCTCCCTTCGAGTTGGCTTCGCCAAAGGTATCCCAGGGATTGTCCTGGCATTGCTTGATACCCAGCGAGATGCGGCGACGTTCTTCGTCGATATCCAGCACCATGACCTCGACTTCTTCCCCGACCTGAATAACCTTGGAAGGATGAATATTCTTGTTGGTCCAGTCCATCTCCGAGACGTGCACCAGCCCTTCGACGCCCTCCTCAATTTCGGCGAAACAACCGTAATCGGTGAGATTGGTAACAACTGCTTTTATGCGACTGCCCTCAGGGTAGCGATTCTTGATTTCGACCCATGGATCCTCGCCCAATTGTTTGAGCCCCAGCGAAACGCGATTGCGCTCCCGGTCAAACTTGAGTACACGAACATCAATTTCATCGCCTACATTGACGATTTCGCTTGGATGCTTGATCCGCTTCCACGCCATATCGGTGATGTGCAACAAACCATCCACACCGCCCAAATCGACAAAGGCGCCATAGTCTGTGAGGTTCTTGACAATACCTTTAACAACCACGCCTTCCGCCAAATTGGCCAGCAATTGCTCGCGCTCTGCACTATTGGCTTTTTCCAGCACCGCACGTCGACTAACGACCACGTTATTGCGCTTTCGATCCAGCTTTATAACCTTGAATTCGAGCTCTTTGCCTTCGAGATGAGTTGTCTCTCTCACCGGCCGCACATCAACCAGGGATCCCGGTAAGAATGCACGGATAGTATTGACGTCGACGGTAAAGCCACCTTTGACCTTGCCGCTGATCACGCCCTTGACGATATCTTCTGCTTCGTGGGCTTTTTCCAATTCAATCCAGGACTCGGCGCGCTTGGCTTTCTCTCGTGACAGGCGGGTTTCACCGAAACCATCTTCCACCGCCTCCAGAGCGACCTGCACTTCGTCACCAACATTGATGTTGCACTCGCCACTGTCATTGAAGAACTGGTTTTTGGGTATGACACCCTCTGACTTGAGGCCCGCATGCACGGTTACCCAATCGTCATCGACATCAACCACGATACCGGTCACGATAGAACCGGGTTTCATATCAATGGTCTTCAAACTCTCTTCGAATAATTCAGCAAAGCTTTCGCTCATAAGTTCTGCTACCTTTGGTTTAATGACAAGAGCACACGCTCTTGCTCCACACAACCAGCCCGTGTGGGTTAGTGAGTATCCGGAGGCCTCTTGCTAAAGCTGGCCTGATGCAAGAATCTCCGCCTGTTGCCCTATTAATGACTACAATGACTACGTGTATTACCCGGTTTACTAACTATTGGTTACTAACGACAGTTCATAGCTTCACCCGGTAAAAACATCACCGCAATCCACGCTTCTTCACTTCCGCCAGGATGCGCTGCTGTACCTCTTCTATGCTCAATTCGGTGCTGTCCAGCACCATGGCGTCCTCCGCTGCGACCAACGGCGACACCGACCTGCAACTATCGCGTTCATCTCGATTTTTGATGTCGGCCAAAAGCCGCGGGAGACTAACATCTTGCCCCTTATCTTTCAACTGCTTATAGCGCCTGGCCGCCCGCTCCTCGGCACTGGCCGTCAGGAAGACCTTGAGTCCGGCGGCGGGAAATACAACAGTTCCCATATCGCGACCATCCGCCACCAGCCCCGGCAGTTCGGCAAATGCACGCTGGCGCTCCAGTAGCGCCTCGCGCAACTCGGGGTGGGCCGCCACCTCAGATGCCATGACACCAATCGCTTCATCCCGAATGAGCAGACTGACATCCTCCCCGGATAAGCTCACCACCGCTTCAAGCTTTTCCGAGGGCTGGAATACAACCTCCAGCGCCGATGCCAATACCGCCAAATCTGATGCTTGCCCACCGCCCACGCCACTGCGCACCGCAACCAGCGCAACCAGTCGATAGAGCGCACCACTATCCAGAAAATGCCAACCCAATGTGTTTGCCAACGACTGGCTAATGGTTCCCTTGCCCGAGCCACTGGGGCCATCGATGGTAATTACCGGCGCTTGTTGTTGCACAACCATTATCGACTCCTATCTTCAACGACTACTCTTCGACTACTGTTCTTCTATTACTGTTCTTCTTCTATTACTACGCGTAAACCACAATCATTCGCCAGCTCGATAAAGCCGGGGAAAGAGGTCGCCACGTTGGCGCAATCCTCGACCAGGATGTCATCGGCAGCTCGCAATCCGGCCACGGTAAAGGCCATCGCGATGCGGTGATCACCGTGGCTGACGACTCGTCCGCCGCCGATATCGCCACCGGTAATTTCTATACCGTCATCCCGGGTGCTGGCCTCGATACCCAGCTGAGTCAGACCATCCGCCATCACCTGAATGCGATCGCTCTCCTTGACCCTGAGCTCCTCCGCTCCGCGCAATACCGTGCGACCATCGGCGCAGGCTGCGGCGACAAACAATACCGGGAATTCGTCAATAGCCAGGGGCACCAGCTGCGGCGGAATCTCGATTCCTCGCAGTGGGGCGTAGCGAATGCGAATATCCGCCACCGGCTCACCCCCCGCTTCACGGCCATTGGCGAGTGAGATATCAGCGCCCATCAGCCGCAGGATATCGATGATACCGGTGCGGGTGGGATTGATGCCGACATGCTGCAGGGTGACATCCGAGCCCGGTGCAATACTGGCGGCAACCATAAAAAATGCCGCAGAAGATATATCAGTGGGCACATCAATATCGCAGGCAGTCAGCGTGTCGCCGCCCTGGATTCGCACCGTCGCGCCGTCGACCTGTAGCGGATAGCCAAAGCCGCCCAGCATGCGCTCGGTGTGATTCCGGGTCGGCGCCGGTTCGGTAACCGAGGTCTGGCCGCTGGCGTACAAGCCGGCCAGCAACACACAGGATTTCACCTGGGCACTGGCCATCGGCAGTTGGTAGTGAATGCCGGCAAGATTTTGCCCGCCGTGAATAGTAAGCGGCGGCACACCCCCCGGTTCCATGTCTACTTGCGCCCCCATCAGCCGCAGCGGCCTGGCTACCCGCTCCATGGGCCGGCGCGACAGGGATTCATCTCCCTCCATTTGCACATCGAAGGCCTGGCCCGCCAGTAGACCCGCCAGCAGCCGCATCGAGGTGCCGGAATTACCCAGATACAGCGGCGCCTGTGGTGCGCGCAGCCCATGCAGGCCGACACCGTGAACCACCACCCGCCCCTTATCAGGGCCATCGATATCAACACCCATGGCGCGAAAAGCATTGAGCGTAGCCAGCGCATCCTCGCCCTCGAGAAACCCTGAAATATGCGTTGTTCCCTCGGCCAGGGAAGCCAGCATGATAGCTCGGTGGGAGATAGATTTATCTCCTGGCACTCGGCAACGACCACCGACTGCGCCACCTGGTTTTACCCGGTAATTCAACACAATAATTTATTCCTGACTATCAGAACTGCTGATTCGAGCCTGCAGCATATCGCCAAAGCGATCCCGCGCCGCCTTGGCATTGCTATACAAATCCATTATTTGCTCGCTGTCACGGGAGGCAATAGCAGCCCGCAATCGTTGTAACTGGGCACTGTATTGGTCAATCATAGTCAGCAGCGCTTGATCGTTGGCCAGGGTAATGTCATGCCACATCTTCGGGTCGCTGGATGCGATGCGAGTAAAATCCCTGAAGCCGCCGGCAGCAAAGCGGAAAATATCCTGCTGCTCGTCCTGGCCGGCCAGTAGATCGACCAGGCTATAGGCGAGAATATGGGGTAAATGACTGGTGGCGGCAAGCACCTGGTCGTGTCGCTCGACATCCATTTGCATCACCTCTGCGCCCACCGAACGCCACATGGATTCGACCCGGGCCAGGGCGTCTGCATCGGTATTTTCTGTGGGGGTGAGTATCACCCGGTGATGCTCAAAAAGATCGCCCCGGGCAGCCTCAACGCCACTCTCCTCCGAACCGGCGATGGGGTGAGCCAACACCAGGTTCGGCGGTTCCGTACCCCAGAGTAACCGGGCGCGCCGCAACAGATTGCCTTTGACACTGGCGACATCCGTCAGCACTGTCGTCGGTGATATCAAACCCTTTAATTGGCCCAGTACATCCTCGGCAACAAGGGTTGGTGTGGCGATCACCACTATATCCGCAGCCGCTACCGCAGCCCCGAGATCGAGAGTGTACTCATCGATGTAACCCAACTCCCACGCACGCTGCAAGGAGGACTCGCGCCGACCCCAGCCGACAACATGCTGCACCAGGCCTCGCTGACGCAGACCGGCAGCCAGCGAGCCGCCCATCAGTCCCAGCCCCAGGATTACCAGCCTGTTAAAACCAACTTGATTTGACATAGGTTTATTGCCGACCGCCCGATTAAATCACGGCCTTGGGATAAGAACCCAGCGCCTTCAATAACACCGACTGTTGCTCCAGCGCTTGCACGATACGCTGAATATGCGGATCTTGCAGATGGCCCTCAAATTCCATAAAAAATACATAGGCCCAGGTTTCAGTGCGCGAGGGCCGGGTATCGATACGAGTCAGCCCGACACCTTCTTGCTCAAACGGTGACAGCAAGTGGAACAAGGCCCCCGGCTTATTGCGGGTCGATACTACAATCGAGGTCTTATCCTTGCCACTGGGCGGCACCGCCTCGCGACCAATAATCAAAAAGCGAGTGGTATTATCCGCATAATCTTCAATATTAGTGGCCAGGCGTTTCAGGCCGTACAGATCAGCCGCCATGTCTCCTGCCACGGCGACGACTGAGGTATCGGCCGCCGCCATACGGGCCGCTTCGCCGTTGCTGCTGACCGCGACCCGATCTACCCCCGGCCAATTGCGATCCAGCCAGTGACGGCACTGGGCCAGCGCCTGCTGGTGCGCACAGATACTGCGAATACCTTCTACTTCAGCTGCTGGCGCGGCCAGCATGTGCAACTGAATGCGCAACTCCACCTCGCCACAGATCTTGAGTGGCGAGTCGATAAAATGATCCAGGGTGTGACTGACCATACCCTCGGTGGAATTTTCTACCGGCACCACACCGTAGCTGCACTCTCCCGACTCAACCTGTGAGAAAACATTCGCTATCGTCTGCTGGGGCCGATTGATGACGGCGTGACCGAAGTGTTTCAATGCCGCGGCCTGGGTAAATGTCCCTTCCGGACCAAGATAGGCGACGCGAAGGGGGCGCTCCAGGGCCAGACAGGCAGACATGATCTCGCGAAAGATAGTCGCCATAACGGCATCATCGAGGGGCCCCGTATTGCGCTCCATAACATTCCGCAACACCTGGGCTTCCCGCTCCGGGCGATAAAACATGACCTCCCCGGGGGCGGCGCTCTCAGAGCTATCAGCACGGGCACTCTCGGAAGCGCCCTGTTTAACCTCTGCAACCTGCACCGCGCAGCGGGCTCGCTGGTTGATCAATTGCTGAATCTGGCGATCCAGCGCATCGATGTCCTCGCGCAGGGCTTCAAGAGTGGGTGAGTCGCTCATGTTGTCAGGCGTTTCGTTGCTCGAAGTCCCGCATAAAATCAATCAGGCTATCAACGGCCTGCTCCGGCACCGCATTGTAAATGCTGGCGCGCATGCCACCGACTGCGCGGTGGCCTTTCAGGTTGAGCAAGTCGGCTTCCGCCGCCTGCTCCAGAAAGAGCTTGTCGAGCTTGCTATCCGCCAGGGTAAAAGGAATATTCATCAAGGAGCGATCGGCAATAGCGACCGGGTTGCCATAAAAAGCACTGGTATCGATGGCGCCGTACAGCTTGCCCGCCTTGCGCCGATTCACCTGCTCCATCGCCGCCAGACCGCCTTGTTGTTGCAGCCATTCGAATACCAGGCCGGCCAGGTACCAGGCGTAGGTAGGTGGCGTATTGTACATGGAGCCGGACTCCGCCTGGGTCTGGTAATCCATCATCGCAGGGGTCAAGGCGCGAGCTCGTCCAATCAGATCCCGCCGTACAATAACCAGGGTCAGGCCGGCCGGCCCGATGTTTTTCTGGGCCCCTGCATAGATAAGCCCAAACTGGCTGACATCGAGGGGCCGCGACAACAGGGTTGATGACATATCGGCCACCAGCGGCACATCCACCTCGGGAGTCCAGAAAAACTCTACCCCGCCGATAGTTTCGTTGGGCGTGTAATGTAAGTAAGACGCGTTAACGCTGAGGCTCCAACTGGCAAAATCGGGAATCGAGCTGAAATTGTCCGACTCGCCACTGGCAACAACATTAACCTTGCAGTAACGCTGCGCCTCTTTGATGGCCTTCTTCGACCATTGCCCGGTGTTGACGTAGTCGACTACCGCATCCTCGGTCGAGAGGTTGAGTGGCACTGCCGCAAACTGCGAACTGGCGCCGCCCTGCAAAAACAGCACCGCATAGTCATCGCCAATCGCCAGCAGCTCGCGCAGATTCGCCTCGGCCTGCTCCGCGACACCGACAAAATCGGCACTGCGATGACTCATCTCCATGACCGACAAGCCGCGCCCGTGCCAGTCGGTGATCTCCTGCTGTGCCCGCTCCAATACCACTTCCGGCAACGCCGCCGGACCTGCACCAAAATTATATTTGCGTGTCATCCACTACCTCTCACTATCTCTCACTACCTCTGGGCTGTAAACTCAGGACTATAAACAATGAACAAACCTGCTATTTGCACGACTATTTGCACGACTAGTGACTACTCAGGCTCGGAGGCATCCCCGGCATCCGGCTCGTCTTCGGAATCCGACTCCTCCACCCGCTCGATGCCTACCAGATGTTCGCCGTCCTTGAGCCGAATCAGGGTAACTCCCTGGGTATTGCGGCCACTGAGTGACACCTCGTCGACCCGGGTTCTCACCAGCTTGCCCTGGTCACTGATAAGCATCATTTCTTCACCACTGCAGACCTGGATTGCACCGACCAGATCGCCGTTGCGCTCGCTGCACTGTTGCGCGATAACGCCCTGGCCACCGCGGCCCTTGAGTGGAAATTCGGTCACCTCGCAGCGCTTGCCGAAACCATTGCGACTGGCGGTGAGTATCTGCATATTGGCCTGGGGTATAATCAGCGCAATCACCTGATAATCCGACGCCAATCGAATACCTCTTACGCCTTTGGCGGTGCGGCCCATCGCACGGACATTCGATTCTTTAAAGCGCATGCACTTGCCGTTGGAGCTGAACATCATGATATCGCAGCTACCATCGGTGACCGCAGTGCCCACCAAATGGTCGCCTTCATCCAGGTCCAGCGCGATCAAACCCGCGCTGCGGGGACGGGAAAAAGCGATCAGCGGCGTTTTCTTCACCGTCCCTCTCGCGGTCGCCATAAACACAAATTTATTTTCGTCGTATTCGCCTACCGGCAGGATAGACGTGATGCGCTCCTCTCCCTCCAGCGGTAACAGGTTGACCAGGGGCCGGCCTCGCGCCGCCCGGCTCGCCACCGGAATCTGGTAGACCTTGAGCCAGTACACTTTGCCCGCGTCACTAAAACACAGGATGACGTCGTGGGTATTGGCGACCAGCAAATGTTCGACAAAATCTTCTTCTTTTACCGCCGTCGCCGACCGGCCCATGCCACCGCGACGCTGGGCCTGATAATCCGACAAGGGTTGACTCTTGGCATAGCCCCCCCGTGAAATGGTCACTACCCGGTCTTCTTCGGTGATTAAATCCTCCACCGTAAGATCGTGGCGCGAGCTGATAATTTCGGTGCGGCGCTGATCGCCAAACTCGTCCTTGACCGCCTGCAATTCTTCCGTAATCACCGCCATTAGCCTGTCCGGATCCCCAAGAATCTCGAGGTACTCGGCTATTTCAAGCAGCCTTTCGGAGTACTCGGCCAATAGCTTATCGTGCTCCATACCGGTGAGCCGATGCAGGCGCAAATCCAGGATCGCCTGGGCCTGGGTTGGGGACAGGTGATAGCTACCGTCACGCAGCCCGTATTCGGCCGGCAGATCTTCGGGTCGGCAGGCAGACTCGCCACTGCGCTCCAGCATGAGCATGACATCCCCGGGGGGCCAGGCCTTCAGCAGCAGCCTCTGCTTGGCTTCCGCCGGGCTGGGCGAGGCTTTGATCATCTCGATGACCGGGTCAATATTGGCCAGCGCTATGGCCAGGCCCTCCAGGATATGGCCTCGCTCCCGCGCCTTGCGCAACAGGTAAACCGTACGCCGGGTCACCACCTCGCGACGATGACGCACAAAGGCTTCGAGCAGCTGCTTCAGGTTGAGAATTTTCGGCTGGCCATCGACCAGGGCGACGACGTTGATACCGAAGACGCTCTCCATCTGGGTTTGGGCGTAGAGGTTGTTGAGAATGACATCGCCTACCTCACCGCGGCGCAGCTCGATGACAACGCGCATGCCGTCCTTGTCACTCTCATCGCGCAACTCGGTGATGCCCTCGATCTTTTTCTCTTTCACCAACTCGGCGATTTTCTCAATCAGGCGCGCTTTGTTAACCTGATAGGGCAATTCGGTAATGATAATAGTTTCACGCTTACCCGACACATCGGGCACGACTTCGGCGCGGGAGCGCACATAGATACGGCCACGGCCGGTGCGATACGCCTGCACAATACCGGCTTTACCATTGATAATGGCAGCGGTGGGGAAGTCCGGCCCCGGGATATATTCCATCAGCTGATCGATACTGATGTCCGGGTCTGCGATCAAGGCCAGACAGCCTTGAACCACCTCGTCAAGATTGTGGGGCGGAATATTGGTCGCCATGCCCACGGCGATGCCGGAGGAACCGTTGACCAACAGGTTCGGCACCCGCGTCGGCAGCACATCGGGAATATGCTCGGTGCCGTCGTAGTTGGGCACAAAGTCGACGGTTTCCTTTTCGAGATCGGCCAGCAACTCATGGGCAATCTTGGACATGCGAATTTCGGTATAGCGCATGGCAGCGGCGCGATCGCCATCGACAGAGCCGAAATTGCCCTGGCCATCCACCAGCATATAGCGCAGGGAAAAGGGCTGGGCCATGCGCACGATAGTATCGTAGACAGCGGAGTCTCCGTGGGGGTGATATTTACCGATCACATCGCCCACCACCCTGGCGGATTTTTTATAGGGTTTATTCCAGTCGTTTTTAAGTTCGCTCATGGCAAAAAGCACACGGCGATGCACCGGCTTCAAGCCATCGCGAACATCGGGCAAGGCGCGCCCGACGATCACGCTCATGGCGTAGTCGAGGTACGACTGTTTAAGTTCTTCTTCGATACTTATCGGCAGGATTTCTTTGGCGAGTTCACCCATGTTAGGCGTTGATACCCCTTGACTTATTTATTCAAGACTGCTTCCAGACTGTGCTCAAACCAGCAGCAAACTCTTCAAGCTACCCATGCACACGATAAAGCGCGCAATCATAGCAAATTCACCAGCGAATGCCGACACTTAGTGTCCTTTAATCGATATATAAACCGTGCCAGCAAGACACTGATTGCCGGTGCCTCCAGCAACAATAAGCGGTATACTGAGCCGATTTGTAGAATCGCACCGCAAGCCAAGGAATCACCATGCCCAATCAGCCCCGGCAGGCAGTCGATCTGTTGCTATTCGCCCGGTGGATTATCCCCATAGTTCCCGCCAACACTGTGCTCGAGGATTGCGGCGTCGCCGTCCACGGCGATCGCATCATCGCCATCTGTCCGCGAGCCGAGGCGCTGCAGCGCTTCGATGCCAGCCATACGCTGGAACTGTCGCAGCACGCGCTAATGCCGGGCCTGATCAACGTCCATGGCCATGCGGCTATGAGCCTGCTCAAGGGCATGGCCAACGATAAACCCTTGCAGGAATGGCTGCAGCAGGATATCTGGCCCGCCGAACAACAGTGGGTCTGTGCCGAATTTGTCAGGGATGGCGCCGAGCTTGCCATCGCCGAGATGCTGCTATCCGGCACCACCTGCTTCAGCGATATGTATTTTTTCCCCGAGTCCGTAGCTGAGGCTGCGCGTATGGCGGGTATCCGCACCCAACTCGCCTTCCCGATCCTGGACTTTCCGACCGTATGGGGCACGGGGCCGGATCACTACATCAGCATGGGCACGGCACTGTTCGACGAGTACAAAAATAACTCCCTGATACAAATCGCCTTTGGCCCCCATGCGCCCTACACCGTTTCCGACAAGTTGCTGGAGCGCGTAGCCATGCTGTCTGAAGAACTACAGGCAACCGTGCAGATGCATCTGCATGAAACATCCCTGGAAATCGAACGCGCCACCCGGGAGACCGGGCAACGACCCATCCGCCAACTGCGCGACCTCGGCCTGCTCACTCCTCGCATGCAATGCGTGCATGCCTGCCATCTCAACGATGACGATATCGATGACCTGGCACTCACCTCAAGTCACGTCATCCACTGCCCCAGATCCAACCTGAAGTTGGCCAGCGGCATGTGCCCGGTGACAGAGCTCGATAAAAAAGGCATCAACGTGGCCCTCGGCACCGATGGCGCCGCCAGTAACAACGATCTCGACCTGTTCGGCGAAATGCGCACTGCCGCATTACTGGGCAAAGGCCTGGCGGGTGACGCCACCGCCCTGCCCGCGTTCGAAGCGCTGGAAATGGCCACAATCAATGGTGCCCGGGCCCTTGGCCAGGGACACCGGCTGGGATCCCTGGAGGCAGGTAAGCTGGCTGACCTGATTGCCGTCAAGCTGGACGATTTGCGTCTGCAACCCATTTACAATCCGATGTCGCAATTGGTATACAACCAGGTCTCAGACCATGTCAGCCATGTTTGGGTGGGTGGCAAGCTGCTGCTCAAGGAGCGCCAATTGCAGACCCTGGCGCCAGATTCAATACGCCAGCGGGTCCAATCCTGGTCCAACAAAATTCACGCAGCCAAGCGCTCATGAACAGGACACCCGAGCTCAAAGCGGTGCTGTTCGACCTCGACGGCACATTGCTGGATACCGCGCCAGATTTCGCCACCGTGCTCAACTCCATGCTACAGCGACACGATCGCGCACCGGTGCCCTACCCCGCTATTCGCCAAACCGTATCCCATGGCGCCAGAGCCCTGGTGCAACTGGGGTTTGGCAGCAGCGAAGGTGATGCCGGCTTCGAGGATCTGCTCAATGAATTGCTGAACCAATACCAGACGCACCTGAGTGAGCGCACCAAGCTGTTCGAGGGCATGGCCGAACTACTGCAATTCATCGAGGAGCGACGCATACCCTGGGGCATCGTCACCAACAAACCGGCGCTTTACACCAGTGCCATCTTGCAAGACCTTGAGCTGGATCAGCGCTGCGCCACCACTATCTGCCCGGACCAGGTGACACATCGAAAACCCCATCCGGAGTCAATCTACCTGGCTTGCGCGGAAGTGGGCTGTGAGCCTGTCGATGCCATCTACGTGGGTGATCACCGTCGCGATATCGAAGCCGGCATCAATGCCGGCATGGCCACCATTGCCGCGGCCTACGGTTATGTCACGGCTGCAGATCCACCCCATCAATGGGGCGCCGATCGCGTGGCGAACAACGTGAATGAACTACAGTTTTTTATTCGAGAAAGATTGGGACTTCTGTTATGACACTACTGGACTACAGCCCACCAAAAAACCTGCTGGACGGTCGCATTATCCTGGTCACCGGCGCCGGGGACGGCATCGGCAAAGCGGCGTCCCTGAGCTTTGCCAGCCATGGCGCCACCGTGGTATTGGCCGGCAAAACAACGACGAAACTGGAGTCGGTCTACGACCAGATTGTCAATACCGGCGGCCCCCAACCCGCCATTTACCCGATTCATTTTAACGGCGCCGTCTACAAGGATTACGAGGATATGGCCATGCGCCTCGACGAAGAGTTCGGGCGCCTCGACGGCCTGCTGCACAATGCGGCCATACTGGGGCCACGCACCCCGATCGAATCCGTCGATCCGGAGAAATGGACGGATGTCATGCAAGTCAACCTCAACGCGCCTTTTATGCTGAGCAAGTGCCTGCTGCCGTTATTATCTGCCGCCAACGATGCCTCAATTATATTTACCAGCTCTGCAGTCGGTCGCCATGGTCGGGCGTACTGGGGGCCTTATGCGGTATCAAAATTTGGCATCGAGGGCTTGATGCAGGTGCTGGCAGATGAGCTTGAAGCGACCTCCAATATTCGCGTGAACAGCCTCAATCCCGGCGCCACCGATACCGCCATGCGACGGCAAGCCTATCCGGCCGAGGACCCGGCCACCAACCCTGAACCAGGCCAGTTAATGCCGGCTTATCTCTATTTGATGGGGCCGGACAGTCGCGGCGTGCACGGCCAGGCACTGAATGCGCAGGAGACCTGAGGCAGAATTGCAGCCCTAGCGCGAGCGCCGTCCACCCGGCCCGCGCTGCTTCAGCTTTTCGAGCTGGCGCCGATAGTCCTGGCGCTCCTGGACGGTCAGCGGCTTCTCCCGCTGCGGTTTAATATCGACCTGGCGACACAGGGCATCGACATCGGCCTTAGCCAGCTCCAGCCAATCCCCGGTTCGCAGCAGGCTGGGGATACCGACATTGCCATAGCGAACCCGCTTGAGCCGGCTGACCGTCACCTGCTGGGATTCCCATAGGCGACGCACCTCGCGGTTGCGCCCCTCGCGAAGGGTGACGCTAAACCAGCGGTTGGCACCGCGCCCGCCCTGCACCCGAATTTGGGCAAACCGCCCGATGCCATCGTCCAGCAGCACGCCTTCCTGAAGCCGCTTCAGCATGGCGTCGTCCACCACCCCCAGAATACGGCAAGCGTATTCGCGCTCAATTTCGGCGGAAGGGTGCATCAATCGATTGGCCAGGTCACCATCGTTGGTAAATAGCAACAGGCCGCTGGTATTGAGATCGAGGCGCCCTACCGCGATCCAGCGCTCTCCCTGTAAGCGAGGCAAGTGATCGAATACCGTCGGGCGGCCCTCGGGGTCGCTGCGGGTCGCGACTTCACCTTCGGGCTTGTTATAGGCCAGCACCCGGCGACGACGTTCAGCGGCACGCTTGACGTTCAGCGCTTTGCCGTCGACCATGATTTTGTCTTTTGAGCTGACCCGGTCGCCGATGGTGGCCCGACGGCCATTCACTTTAATCCGGCCGGACTCAATCCAGCGCTCCATTTCACGACGTGAACCCAGGCCCTGGGCAGCGAGCACTTTTTGAAGCTTTTCGTCCTCCAATTGCGGCTTACTCATGTGATCGGTAACTCGAACACATTCGAGGGCAGCGGGCGCTTGTTTGTGTCGTCGGCTGCCATGTCCCTGGCAGCCGCCGCTACCACTTCAGATTTCTTTTCTGTCTCTTTTTCTATCTCTTTTTCTGGCTCTTTTTCTGCCGCATTTTTCGCCTCAGAACCAGCCTCTACCGGGTCCACGCTCTGCGGTTCACTCGGTACTTGATCCAGGCCTAAAATGCTCGCCCCTGGCGCCGGGTCAGAAAAATCCAACTCCGGGTTGATATTATCCAGGTCGCGAATTTCCGCCAGGCTGGGCAGTTCTTCCAGGCTTTTCAGGTTGAAGTAGTCGAGAAAGATCTTGGTAGTCGCATACATCGCCGGCTTGCCAGGCACTTCCCGGTGCCCAACCACGCGCACCCAATCTCGCTCCAGCAACGTCCTGACAATATTGGTGCTCACCGCGACACCGCGAACCTCCTCGATCTCACCGCGAGTAATAGGCTGGCGATAAGCCACCAGCGCCAAGGTCTCCAGTAGCGCCCGGGAATAGCGTTGCGGCTTTTCCTCCCACAGGCGACTGACCCAGGGCGCCAGCTCCTCTTTGACCTGCAGACGATAACCGCTCGCCACTTCCACAAGCTCAAAGCCGCGGGGTTTTAACTCACTGGCTATATCTTCCAGCGCCGCCTTGATTTCCTCGCGACCGGGCCGGGGTTCAGTCTCCTCGAACAAGTCCCCCAAACGCTGCAGCGTGAGGGGTTTACCCGCCGCCAACAGGGCGCCTTCCACTATTTTCTTGAGCTTTTCAGGGTCGAATGTCATGTCACTTTTGCTTTTAGGTGAATAGGCCCAAAAGCCTCGGTCTGTACAATTTCCACCAGCGATTCCTTGATCAGCTCCATAATTGCCAGGAACGTCACCACCACGCCGAGCCGGCCCTCTTCAACGCGAAACAGTGACACAAACGGCACGAACTGTTTGCCGCTCAAGGCACTGAGCACCGAAGACATCCGCTCCCTGGTAGATAACTGCTCGCGCTCCACTTGATGGCTGGTAAACATCTCCGCCCGGTGCATGACTTCCCCCAGCGCCAACAGGATGTCTTGCAACTCTACATCCGGCTCCGGCGCGGGTATTCCCTTTTCGGGAAGGTCGGCACTGGCCGGGAACAGCTCTCGCTCGATGCGTGGCAGCTGGTCAATATCCTCGGCGGCCATTTTAAAACGCTCGTACTCCTGCAACCGGCGAATCAACTCGGCCCGCGGGTCCTCTTCATCCTCGCCGTTTTCCAAACCGGTGCGGGGCAACAACATACGGGACTTGATTTCCGCCAGCATTGCCGCCATCACCAAATACTCCGCCGCCAGTTCAAAGCGCATGGAGTCCATCAACTCGATGTAGGAAATATACTGCAGCGTGATTTCGGCCACGTTGACCTCCAGAATGTCGATATTCTGGCGTTTTATCAGGTATAGCAGCAGGTCCAGCGGTCCCTCGAAGGCGGCAATAAACACCTCCAGGGCCGCTGGCGGGATATAGAGGTCTTTGGGAAGTTCGGTAATCGCCTCACCTTTGACAATGGCAAAAGGCATCTCCTGTTGCTGCGCGCCCATAGCTTGTCGAGCACTCGCCAATCGAGACAACAGCTTGAGATCATCATCATCAGCGCAGGCCTCAGTGGCGACGAACTGCGATTCAGGGAAAGACGCCACATTGGCCTCGTGCTTGCTATCAGCCGTTGTTACAGTCATGGTGTGGGATTCAATCGATTACGCTATAGGGGTAGTGTTGAATAGTAGTGCAGAAAATGCCGTCCGGCGTGCATTTTTCAGAGCCGCCTCTTAATCTATTCGGCGGCATTATAACCACATCTTGTGTGTAAATAGCCATCATGCCACAAAATCTTCGATACTGCCCTTGCCCTCCCGAATCACCCGGGGCTGATCCTCGAGCAAATCCACCACCGTGGTCGCTTCAATTCCGCAGTAGCCGCCATCAATAACGAGGTCGGCCTGGGCCTGCAACAAATCACGAATCTCCCAGGGATCCATCAGCGGGTATTCATCCCCTGGCAATCGCAGGGTCACACTCATAAGTGGCTGATCGAGCTCCTGTAGCAAGGCTAGTGCGATAACATTGTCCGGTATCCGAATGCCCACCGAGCGACGCTTACTGTGGAGAGTCCACCGGGGAACTTCCTTGCTGGCGGTCAGGATAAACGTATAGGGGCCCGGGGTGTGAGCCTTGAGCGAGCGATAGCCCTGGTTAGACACCCTGGCGTAGGTGGCTATCTCAGACAAATCCTTACACATCAAGGTGAAGTGATGCTTTTCGTCCAACTGCCGAATGCAGCGTATCCGCTCCAGTGCCGATTTATCGCCGAGTTGACAACCGAGGGCATAGGCCGAATCAGTGGGGTAGGCAATAACGCCACCCTTGCGCAGGATATCTACCGCCTGGATTATCAGGCGGTGCTGGGGATTATCCGGGTGAATTTGGAAAAACTGGCTCATAAGACATGGAATCCTGTCAGCGACAATTTCGAGCAGGAAGCGCCAATAACGTGGTCACGCCATGGTCCTGGATGAGTGCAAAACACCATCAAAATAACTCCCACACCGGCGTCAAGTCTGCCGGAATAGCCCGGGTTCTACCCAGGCGGCGCCAGCCCTGGCTACCACCATGATAATCACTGCCGACTGACGCTCCCAGGTCAAATTCCCGGCACAGCGTTGTTATCAATTGCGCCACCGCCTCCGGCTGGCCCGGTGCCGCCAGCTCCATAGCCTGGCCCCCGGCGGCAACAAAATCGGTGAGCAACATGCGCAACTTGGTGCGCGTCAGCCGATAGCCCTCGGGATGGGCCAGCACCGCCACACCACCGGCTTCGACAATCCATGCCACGACCTCCTCGATGCACGGCCAGGCATGGTTGATCCCCGTCATCTTACTATTGCCGAGATAGCGGTCAAAGGCCTGTTTGCCGTCCTTGCATTTTCCCTGAGCCACCAGCCACCGGGCAAAATGGGGGCGGCAGGGCGCGGTGTCGCCAGCCAGCGCCAGGGCGCCTTGGTAGGCACCCTGGATACCCTGCCGCGCCAGCTTTTCGCCAATGCGCAGGGCTCTTTGATAGCGAATTTTGCTTTGGCTCGCGAGGGCCTGCACCATAACCGCGGCACCGGGATCGATATTCAAACCCACTATGTGCACACTGCGTTTGCTCCACACTGAGGACACCTCCACCCCGGTAACGAGCCGGCAGCCGGCAACCGATAATTGATCCGAATCCACCCCTAGCGCCAACACCCCATCGACAGTATCGTGATCGGTCAGGGCAAGTAGTTCGACACCGGACGCGACCGCAAGAGCATACAGATCCCGGGGTGAATGTTCACCATCGGACGCCGTACTGTGACAGTGTAAATCGACAATCATGCAATCGCTCTCTTCATCCAGGGAACCGCTTTGGGCCGTGCCCCGGAGATCAAATCCCCCGTTCTCGAGGCCCGTTGGTCCAAGTGGCGCAATTATCCGCGTAGTAGGCCGTCCGGCGCAAGCCTTAGCCTTGCGCGCCCCAGCATTCGTCGCAACGATGTCACCAGGCTCCAGCTTCTTTACTGGAAAAACGGGCAAACCGCTTCACCACCAGCCATTTACAGTACCATTTACAGGTCCATTTACAGTACACTTGCGGGTTTGACACCCGTCGCCGCAAGAGAGCACCATGAAACAACTCACCGAACTGGTTCCCATTCTGCTGTTTTTTGTAGTTTACAAGATGGATGGTTACCAACTGCAATTGGGCCCCATTGAGTATCAGTTTGACGGCATTTATACCGCTACAGCCGTACTGATGCTCGCCACTATCGCCCAGGTCGTGTTTGCCCGCTTGAGTACCGGCAAGCTGGAAAAGCGCCAACTGTGGCTGCTAATTGCGGTATTGGTATTCGGCGGCGCAACCATTGTGCTGCGCAATGAGCTTTTCATCCAATGGAAGCCCACTATCTTCAACTGGGCCATGGGTCTGGTATTTCTCGGCAGCCAATTTATCGGCGACAAGAATCTGATTGCTCGCACACTGGGAAGCCAACTGGAAGTGCCTTATGGGATATGGACACGACTCAACTACCTCTGGTCTGCCTATTTTTTGGTGGTCGGCAGCTTAAACCTGTTTGTTGCCTACCGTTTCAGCCAGGACTTCTGGGTCAGCTACAAACTCTACAGCTCGATCGGCTTCACCATCGCCCTGTCTATCATCACTGTGGTCGTACTTGCGCCCCACATTCAGGAAGAGAACACCGACCAGGGTTAAACAAGGAAACAGACCTCTTATGTACTATGCAATAATCAGCGAAGACATCGCCAATAGCCTGGAGCGGCGTATCAAAGCACGACCCCGCCACCTCGAGCGCCTGCAACAGCTGAAAATCGATGGCCGCCTGCTACTGGCAGGCCCCCATCCCGCTATTGATTGCGAGGATCCCGGTGAAGCCGGCTTTAGCGGCAGTTTGGTCATCGCAGAATTCGACAGCCTTGATGCGGCCCAAAGCTGGGCCGACAGCGACCCCTATGTCGAAGCCGGGGTGTATCAGTCAGTGCGGGTAAAACCCTTCAAGAAAGTGCTGCCATAGTTTCGATAACTATTTGATTCTTCTTCACTATGTACAATACTTTGCTCTAATAAGAGAATCTTGATTGATGGAGTAACACTTTGAAAAAACTAGTACTATGCGGTATCTGGCTGCTGTCCCTGTTGAGCTGGCCTGCAGTCGCCGCGCAAACCCAGTGGATTTCAGATCAAATGCCGCTGGATCTGCGCTCGGGCAATAGCAATCGCTACCGGGTCATTAAAATGCTCGACCCCGGCACCAAGGTGACGGTGCTCAGAGTGGATAAAAAAGCCGGCTTTACCCATATCAGGATAGCCGAGGGCACCCGCGGCTGGGTCAACAACAGTTATCTGATGACTGAGCCCTCGGCGCGGGAACAACTGTCCGAGGCAAAGGCGTTAATCGCCAAGCTGACCAGTGACAGCCAGCCAATCCAGGCACAACTTGCCGATATGCAGGGACAGAACGCCTTGCTGAGTCGCCAACTGGATGAGGCGCTTAGCGGTAAAAATCAATTTGAATCGGAATTGACCCATATCACGGAAGTATCAGCCAACGCCGTCAGTCTTGATCGCAACAATAAAAACCTGATGGAATCCAATCAGCTACTGCAACACGAGATCGACGTGCTCAGAGGAGAAAATGATCGACTGAAAGACGGATCGAGCCGCGAGTGGTTCGTCAACGGCGTTTTCGCCGTGGGCTTCGGCGTACTGCTGGCCCTGGTCATTCCTCGCATAGCCCCCAAACGCAAAAATACAGAGTGGCAATAAGATGAAAACTTTTAGAACCCTGGTGACGGCACTCACCACAAGCCTGTTACTGGCACTTTGCGCCGCAGCGACACAAGCGGCAAACCCGGTGGTAGTACTGGAAACCAATCTGGGGGATGTCACCCTCGAGCTCTATCCCGACAGCGCACCCCACACCGTTAGCAATTTTCTCGCCTATGTCGACAGTGGCTATTACGACGGCACCATTTTCCACCGCGTAATACCCCGCTTTATGGTGCAAGGCGGCGGCTTCAACCAGGATATGCAGCAGCAAGCGACCTCCGATCCCGTTGTCAATGAGGCAAAAAATCGCCTGCACAATGAGCGCGGCACCATCGCCATGGCCCGCACCAGCGACCCCGATAGCGCCACCTCCCAGTTCTTTATCAACCTGAAGATGAACCTGTCACTGGATTGGTCGGCAAGCAATCCCGGTTATACCGTGTTCGGAAAAGTAACCGACGGCATGAATGTGGTCGATACCATGGTATTGCAACCCACGGGTCGAGTGGCTGACCATCAAGATGTTCCGGTCGAGCCGATCATCATTGAAAAGGCCTACCGCAAAACCCCAAATCCATGACCGACAGCACCATGACCGCGCTCAGCATCAACCTGAACAAAATTGCCCTTATCCGCAATTCACGAGACACCGAGTACCCCTCGGTATCCCACCATGCACAGCAGTGCATTGATGCAGGAGCCGATGGCATTACCGTGCACCCGCGACCGGATCAACGCCATATCAGGGTGCAGGATTGCTTCGAACTGGCGGCGATGCTCACGGTGGAATTTAATATCGAAGGCAACCCCTTTGCCCCGGCCATGGCGAGCAGCCGCAGCGGTGTTTGCGACTACCCCGGATTTATGGATATCGTGCTGGATATCAAGCCGGCCCAATGCACCCTGGTACCGGACGGCAATACCCAACTCACCTCGGATCATGGCTTCGACCTGGAACTCGATGGCGAGCGGCTGGCGCCCCTTATTGAGCGCCTGCAAGCCAGCGGCATTCGCGTGAGCCTGTTTATGGATCCCGTAGAAAAGCACATACGACTGGCAGGGCAACTGGGTGCGGATCGCATCGAACTGTATACCGGGCCTTATGCCGAGGCTTGTGACCAGGGCAAGGGATGGCAGCAGGCATTGGCGCGCTTTCGCGGGGCAGCCATGATTGCGCGCGATGTGGGTCTGGGTGTCAATGCCGGCCACGACCTCAACCTGCACAACCTGAGCCCCTTTGCCGAGGCAATCCCCAATTTACTCGAGGTCAGCATCGGCCATGCCTTTACCGTCGATTGTATCGAGCGCGGCTTGCGTGAGACCGTAAAAGCCTACCAGCGCTGCCTTGGTAAGGCCTGATCTGCCCGGTTTATAGTGTCAACAGGTTCACTATTGAGCTAGCGCTTCTGTTTCAGCTGGGGCTTCAGCCTCAAGCTCTGCCGCTACCGCTTCATAGCCACCCATATTGACGACATTGGTATAACCCATAGCCTGCAATGTCTGCTGCGCCAGCCCGGAGCGCCGTCCCGAGCGACAGTACACTCGAATTGGCGCGGATTTATCCGTTGTTATCTCACTAATAGACTGGCCAATCTGCTCATGCGGGATATTGGGGTGGCCCTCTATATGACCGGCATCGTATTCCTCGACTGAACGCACATCAATCCAGATAACGGTGTCATCAGTAGCGACAACTGCGTGTACCGGCAAGCTCGAAAAAAACAAAGCCATCAACATAAAGCGAATAAGTATCATTGGGAGTTCCTCGTGACGTAATTGTTTCCAGTAAAATTAAATGAAATCGAAAAGTGATATTGCTACAGTTATGTAAGGTTCGCACTGCGCATTCCCCACCGTACCGTTTTACTTTGGATCAATAATGAAAGTCAAGCATTCCCCCTATCCACTCGTTGAAACGCTCTGCTCCCTAAAACGCAAGCAATTCGGGCTCAATGAAAAGCACAAAGGGCTGGTAAGTCATAGCCCGAAGTGCCTTCAGCTCAATATCAAAATCGTCCCCAGGGTTCGAATCGCCTTTCTCGACGATATCATGAGCGCAGGAAATAAAACCCTGGAAATAGGACCTGGAGTTAAAGAATTTGTTCGGGGTTGCGATTATCTGGTAGGCAACTTCGAGGGCACAATCACCGACACACGCAGCCCTGCCAGGGGTCAACGGCATCGCCTGCAGGTTCTCGACGCCCTGGCCGATCTTTTTCCGCCGGATAGAACCTACCTCGGGCTGGCGAACAACCATGCGGGGGATTTTGGTTACGAGATTTGGACGCAATCCAACAATCTACTCGAAGAGCGCGGATTTCACACCTTCGGAACCGCAGTAAATCCTTACTGCGATATTGGCGAGGATATTCGAATCATAGCCAGCTCTCACTGGTCCAATCACCCCTGTAACTACATTTCCTACAATAAGGATGCAGCAGCCCATATCGACCGAAATCGGTTCAATATTCTTTTCACCCATTGGGGCTACGAATATGAACTCTACCCAAGGCCGGAAACGATTAGTGAGGGAGCTCGGCTGTCAGCGCAATTTGATGCACTTGTAGGCCATCACAGTCATTGCCCCCAGCCGGTGACAAGCTTCGCCACTGCCCACGCGAACAAACTGCTCGCCTATAGTCTGGGTGATTTTTGTATCGCAGCCAATATGGAACAGTTTCTTTACGGTGTCGCCCTGAGAATTGAAATTGGTGCAAACCCGGAGGGCACCACACAGATTGGACAAGTAGACTGGCGGTTCACCTATAGCGACAACATATCGACTAGCGACAAGGTAAAAGTAGACATTACCGACAACTTACCCGCGGTGGCGCAATTGCGACCCTCCTCCCCATTTCTGAGAGTACTCAAAAAAACACGCATTCGCGGCACAAGAGCATTACCCGGAAGGGACTTCTGACCGCCGTTCAATGCGTTCCGCCTCCTCCGCCAGCTTCCATTTTTGGACTTTTGCCTGGTCTTTAACAACCTCCAGCGTCTCAATCGCCATATCCCGGCTGGCCTCCCTGAACTTATGCGGTGGCGCCATCATTTTCTCGGATAGTGTTTCTGTTAAATCCCTGATCAGCGCATCGGCATCCACGTTAGTAACGTCGCCGACCATATGTTCAGTGACGTCACCGACAATATATTCGGTAAGGTCATAAATCAACTGACCGACAGCTTCCTCCACAATCTTCGAGACGGAATCGCCCACCAGAGGTAGCCGCTGCAAGTCTGCTACCCCGTCATTGCGCGCGAAGGCATCCAACACGGCCTTATCGATATAAACCCGCAATTCCTCCTTTTTGCTCTCGTAGGCTTTACCCGACAGTTCACTAAGCCGAGCAATGAGCCAGTCTGTGACTTCGGGTATTCTGGGCCTGACAACCTGATCAATGATATTGTTGACAACCGGAGTGCCTTCGCTGATTTCATCCTGGACACTGGTGAGCACGTTGACCACGACACGATTGGATATTTCTTCCATCACCACGTTCACATACTTGATCACAAAGCGCACGGGCGGAGTACCCGAGATGTCGATGATATTATTTCTTTCCAGCCGATAAAAAATAGAGAAAACACGCAGCAGGCGCAACCACCGGAAAGAGCCGACAGGAATACAACCCAGTACGTCGTACCAATGAATAAATGGATAAAACCACCAACGATGATAGGTGTGCCGCTTTAACGCTATCAGCCACCGGACAGAAAGTTCCGTTAAAAATATGTACACAAAATATAGATCGTAATAAATGAAGTTCGGGTGTATCTGAGCCCCATAGTAGGTTGTGAAACGGGGAAACACCCGATACAAGCCCTGCCGCAGCAACTCGCTGGAAAATAAGGCATCAAACGCCAACCAGCCGAGATTGATCAGGATAAGCGCCATCATCAACAGGTCGAGCAACAATAAAGGCGTTTGGTGACTGGCTTTTAGCCTGATTTTATCGATCCTAACGTTCATTCACTACCCTATAGATATCCCATAGACTCTCTAGTGTGCCGCATGTTTGCCATTTCGACACCCGCCCATTCTCCGAGCGCGCCTCTTGGCCCTCAGTGTGCCCCCCTGCGCATCGACGACCTACACATCAAATTTACTGCGACTGAAACCCCTGGTTTGATCGTCTCTGAAGCAGCCAATGCCAATAAAATGGCTAATAGAACTTATTTTTCGTAGTCCAATTTTCAGGCGGTTAGCACAATTGCCCTCCCCCGTATAAATTGACTTGCCATCTTTATACACGTCAACGACAAAACCCGTATGCCCCTTACCACCCGAAAATACCTGCACAAATATATCGCCCCGATGCCGACCTCCCGCGTAAATTGGGCTCTGGCATCCAGCGCTTTTAAACACTATCGGCCATCAGGGCAACCTCATAAAAATCTGCCAGGGTCAGCAACTGCTTCCTGTTCATACTCTGTATGTTCTTGCGAAACAACGCATTCAGCCCGCTGTTCAGGATATTCATACCACCGTTTATTATTTTCGTTCCCCAACTGCCAATCTGGATATAGTCGGCATAGTCCACAACACAATGCATCAAAACGGTGTGAATGAGCTTGAGCTGGACAGCGGTGCAATCGGGAATATGCGCAGTTGCAGGCGGGTGATGGCGAATGCCGTCAATGACCCGGTGAAAATCAGCATCCAGCGCGGCATTGATAGGCGTAACCATATAACCAACGCCGTCTCGTTCAAAATATAAAGTCTCCAGGTATTCAACAAGACGGGTCAATTGCTCGTCCGAGAGAGTTTTGACCAACTTGTTGATCATCCTATGACTCGCCCCTATGCTCGTCGTTGCGGTCAACTTGACGATACGCATCGTTAAAGACCGAGGGGAATACAGGTGGCTTCCGAGTTCGAGTAAATTGTATTCAATGGATATGTTCGCAACTCCTGCCAGAGTCTCTTTGATGAGCCCTATATGTTGCGTTGAAGGTGGATTTTCCTTGACCGATTTGATCGTTTTCTTGACGTTTAGAGAGAGCGATTCTCCCATGGGGTAACCGTAGTAAAATACCAGCTGATTACCCATAAAGCTCAGCCAATGTAAGCAACCGATACGGTATCGACGGAGTTCTTCCCAGAGATGACTTTGGTCGAATAAATTCGACCCTACAACTCCGCCCACCCTGCTGTAGGGCCGAATTTATTCGGCCACTTTGCTTGGCTGAGGTTTGTGGGTAATCAGCAAATGCCATACCGCCCCCTCTTTTTTTATCGGCATCTCAGACAGTAAGCTTATTGGCCAGCATCGCTGTACTAACTTTTTCAATCGATCAAAAAGCCGCTTTAATTCCCCGGGCCACCGCTGTGAATAAGCTCATAGTAGAGCTTTTCAAGTTCCTGCTTGTGTTTGGTTTCCTCGTTGGCAAGAAACTCGAACAGGTCGTGAATCGCTCCCGGCTGGGTTGAATTGGCAAGCTCGCGGTATTGTTTCATCGCGGCATCTTCACGGCCCATGGCGTACTGTAAAATGGTTTGATCGTCGGGCTTTTCACCCAGGTCAGGCAGCTGAATATAGTCCGAAAAGCGGCGATCCTCTACCGGTATTTGAATCTGCTGCGTAATCTGGTCTTCAATGGAGGGATCTTCCGCGAGTCGGCGGAATAAATCGTAATGTTCCTTCTCCTCCTCGGCCAATTCCTCCGCCAGCCAGCGCAGATTCTTGCTGACTTTCGGTATCAAGTCGGTGTAAAACTCAAAGGCCTTTTGCTCGAAGCTGGTAGCGACTTCAAGTATCTCCCCGAGGCTCTTTTTCGATTTGATACGTTTGTAGGAATCACTATGGCCTTCAACTGCCTGGCCTTCAGCTACTTTGCCTTTAACTACTTTGCCTTCAACTGGATCAGACATGACGGTCACTCCCGGCATTGTTCAAATAGGCCTCGATGCTGTCCGCGACGCGATGCCCATCGGCCACCGCTGTTACCACATCCGGGCCATTCACCATATCCCCTGCGGACCACAACCAGGACACTGAGCTGCGCCCCTCGTCATCGACCTGCAAACGGCCACGGTTCCATTCAAGCATTTCGGTAAGGGCTTCACCAAAGAGCGAGATATCGCTCATCTGGCCGATGGACTCAACCACCATATCGGCATGATGCATCTGCTCGTCGCTGTCATCGTAACTCGGTGCAAAGCGGCCATCCTCATCAAAGATAGACTTCACCCCCAGTGTTGTCAGCCCCTTCAAACCGCCGTTTTCATCGATGACACACTCCCTGGGGCCGCGGCTGTCGTAGATTTCGATCCCCTCCTCCCGCGCCTCTTTGAGTTCTTCCGGGTCGGCTAAAAAGTGATCGAAATCTTCCAGTGCCGCCAGCGTCATGCCGACCTTGCCATAGCGAATTTTCTGCATGCGCGCCAGACTGCGCCCAATATCCATGGCCACATTGCCACCGCCGATCACCACCACGGATTCAGGCACATCGAAAGCCTCACCCGCCGTAATCATGCGCAACAGTTCCACCGATGATCGAACCTGCTCGTGATCAGAACCGGGAATGCGAGTGGAGCGACCCACCTGCATGCCAATGGCCACCAGTACGGCATCGAACTCATTTTCAAGCTCGTCCATACTGACATCGGTGCCAATACGAACGTTGTAACGGATATCCACTCCCAGTGAGACAATCACGCCAACATCGGCATCCAGGCGATCGTAGGGCATTCGATATTCGGGAATACCGTAGCGGGTCATGCCCCCGGGTTTGTCCAGCGCCTCGTAGACCGTTACCTCATGCCCTTTTTTTACCAGATCAAAGGCGGCGGTGAGACCGGCGGGGCCGGCGCCGATGATGGCAATTTTTTTACCGCTGATAAAATCGGCTTTGCCCTCGGCGGCGATCTCCCTGACCCGCTCATCGGGCACGGCATCCATGGCATAGCGCTTCAACCAGCGTATGGCGACAGGCTCGCCCCGAGTACCAATCGAGCAGGCGGTCTCACAGCGGTGGGTGCAGACGCGACCACACACATGGGAGAAAGGATTGCTGCGGTACATCTGGCGCACGGCTTCCTCGGCATCACCCTCCCAGATGGCGCGGATATACTCCGGCGCATGCATATGGGTCGGGCAGGCGTCGTAACACATACCGCACTGCACACAGCGCGACGCCTCGATAATGGCCTCCTGCGGGGTAAAGCCATCGACGATCTCATCAAAATTGTCACTGCGGCTGACCGGATCCATCTCGGCCATGGGCTGGCGCTCGAGGTCGATAAGATCGGCATCCTCGGTCTTGGCCCAGCCCTTGGGAAATGGCGTATTGTGCATGCCTTTGGAGTCGGGCAGGATAAAATAGCTGTCGAGTTCATCCTCGCGGCAGGTGTGCACATACTCCTGGGTTAGCGAGATCGAGCCGGTAGGACAAATATCCACACACAGCCCACACCAGCAGCAGCGGCCATAATCTATCGCCGGGCGCTCGTTGCGGATACCTGCGAGCGGATCCTCGGGCAATTCGGGAATCTTGACCATGGTGATGGCGGCATTGTCACACACCTTCTGGCAGGTACTGCAGCCAATACAGGCATCCCAATCGTTGACGTGGAAGCCCCGGTAGTTATCAGCCGCAACCCGCGGCTCCAATGGCTCGGTAACAGGCTTGCGAGAAAAAAAACGCAGGCTCTTGAGAGGCCCCAGGATACTGCCTTTATCCTCGTGGGTAATATCCGACATCAGCGATCGACCTCCGGCGGACAGGCATCGAGAGAAAACATGATTTGCGCGACATCCTCCAAGCGGCAGCCAACTGCCAGCTTCTCCAATACTTGTACCGCATGCATACTCGACGGCCCCCTGACATGAACCCGGTAGGGCTTGTCGCCGCCGGTGGAGACCACGTAATAGGCCAATTCACCCTTGGATGATTCCACCCGCGTATACGCCTCGCCGGTGGGAACATTCCAGGCCAGCGGGTTGGGAATCGGGCAGCGCACCGGCCCCTTCACGGATGGCAGTTGCTCAATCACCTGGCGCAGGATGCGAATGCTCTGCTGTAACTCGCTGCGGCGCACCAGGTTTCGCGCCAGCGCATCGCCGGCGCTTTGGGTGGCAATATCAAATTCGATCTCGTCATAGACCAGATAGGGATCATCCCGGCGCACATCAAATTCCAATCCGGTGGCCCGGAGATTGGGGCCGGTGACACCCCACTTCAGGGCCTGCTCCTGGCTCAGGGTGCCCACATCCCGGGCACGCTTGATAAAGACCTGATTGCGAAAAAACAGATTGTCGTAATCCGGCAGCCGCGAATCCAGGTAATCGAGCAGGCTGCCCAGCCGATCCAGAAAACCCGCAGGCATATCCCGGCGCACGCCCCCCGGAATATTGTAGATACTGTAAACCCGCCCTCCGGTAAGCTCTTCAAAGCGATCCAGGATGAGGTCTCTATCGGCAACACCCCAGAAGCTCGGCGTATACATACCGGTAGTGGCCGCGTGCCCGCCGAAGGCAAATAAATGGGCCGCCAGCCGCGACATCTCCAGTTGCATGACGCGAAGCCACTGTGCGCGCTTGGGCACTTCTAGGCCGCAAAGCTCCTCGATGGCCAGGGAGTAACAGACCTCCATCGGTACCGGATCCGGCACACAGATGCGAGGTACCAAGGCGATATTCTGGATCCACAGCCGCCCCTCCATCAACTTCTCGAAACCCCGGTGCAGATAACCGGCGTCCGCCCTGGCCTCGGTGACTATATCGCCGTTGAGTTTGACCTTAAAGGCATAGTTGCCCTCGATGCCGGGATGGTTGGGGCCAAAATTCAGCTCGTACTCATTGCTGGGCGGCTGCCGGGTTGCCTCGTAGTTTTCGGGTCGCATCAGCGCACGTCCTCCGGCCGGGTGGTAATGCCACCGCCTTCTGCCTCAATATCCCTGAGCCACTGGGGATGGTATTCCTCCCACTGGAAGGTCTGGTTTACGAACGCTTCGGAATCGAAATCCTTGCGCATCGGTGGCGGGCCGTCCCACTCGGTAAGAATGAACTTCTCCATGTCCGGGCTACCCTCGAAAAAGACACCGAACATCTCATGAATATCGCGCTCAAAAAAAGCGGCGGGGGTGTAGAGGTCATACACCGAGAGATACCTGCCGGGGTCCCGCGCGATACGGGTGTGCGCCGAAACCAGCGAATGGGTCTCATAGGAGACGACGTGGTAGACCAGCTCGAACTCGTCATCTTCAATCCAATCCACGCAGCTAATCGCCGACAGGTGGACATAGCTGGCTTTACCCTGCAGTAGCT